>NZ_LMOM01000002.1 GCF_001424185.1 Deinococcus sp. Leaf326
ACCCGCAGTCTCCATGACGTCTTCCCTGAGTGGGGCCCGGACCCGGAGGACCTGGCCGAGATTCGGGAGCTGCTCGATCTGGCCGCCGAGTGGCCGGTGGGGACCTCGRTGCGGATCGTGCACGGCAACTAYGAACTGGAGGGGCCTCGGGGCACCCGGTCGATGGCGGCCGGCCTGCTGGCCCCCGTGACGACGGCCATGCTGCGCGCCCTCGCGCCGGCCGAAGCCCTGGGCTGACCCCCACCGCCCCGCTGCCCCGCTCCGCTCTGCCGGGTGCGGGGTTTTTCCTGTCCTGTACACACAATCCGCATGTCTGAGACACACCTGTTTGCCCGCGAACAGAGCGAACATGAACACCAAGAAGGGTAACTTTTCTATGAGAAAAATTAAAAATTTAATCGGGGGAGCGGATGGGCTGCCTCGCATCAGATTAGTGGTAGGCTTTTCCTATCGGCGATTCACCCATAGTGTGAATTTATAACTTACAGAAGGGGCTATGCATGATCAAATGGAGGCAAGCAGGTGCATATTCAGTACCGCAGACCGAAGATCGAGGCGTTAGTGGAAACGCGTGCGGGAGCCGCAAAGTACCCTCCCGAAATAGTTGACCGCTTATTTGAAGTTCTGGACGTAATCGCAGCAGCTTCGGAGGAAAAGCAACTCTACCAGTTCAAAGGTCTCAGATATGAGCTACTCAGGGGCAAAAGGAAGGGTGAAGCATCAATGAGATTAAATGACCAGTGGCGTCTGATCGTTGCTGTTCACGAAGACTCAGAGGGATTTTTTGCAGAAATCATTGACATTGAGGACTATCACTGATGGATAAAATGAATAAAACTGTACCGACTAGAAAGCCGTCTATAGAAAGAGCAGTAGTCAATCATCCTGGGTCAATTATAGCTTTTGAGTTGGATGCCCGTGGGTGGACTCAAAAAGATCTTGCTGCCATTGTTCAGCGGCCCGCACAGGCAATAAACGAAATTATCAATGGAAAAAAGAGAATTACCGCCGAGACAGCCTACGCTTTAGCCAGTGCACTTGGAATTAATGAGGAGATTTGGCTAAGACTAGAGTCAAACTATCAACTCTATATAAGCCGACAGAATGTTAAGCAACATGAAATTGCAAGACGTAGCGCGCTGTTTTCTTTCGCTCCTATCTTAGAAATGATACGACGTGGTTGGCTAAAAAATATTGATAATAAAACAGAAACTTTGGAAAGCTCCATAGAAGAGTTCTATGGATCTAAGATTCCCCAACTCTCGCCATACCTGCCCCAACTAAGATTTAGACTTTCTGAAAATCGTACTCCAGAAGAGTACGCCAAACTCGCATGGGTAATCCAAGTTTACCATCTTGCGAAAAAGGACAAAGTTGCTCAATTTAATTTAAATAATTTGGATAAATTGATCGAAGATCTTCTCGAATTGACCAAACATCCAAAGCAAGTTACTATGGTTAAGCCTAAATTAGAGGAATATGGTATTCATTTCATTTTACTTGAACATCTTTCTAAAAGTTATATTGATGGAGCAACTTTCTATCTAGATGATAACCCAGTAGTTGCTTTGACCTTAAGATTTGATAGACTAGACTATTTTTGGTTTACATTGATGCATGAGTTAGCACACATAAAGCTTGGACACACAGAAGGTCATATTGATGATTCATTAGAGAGCAATGATACTACGAAGGACGAAATAGAAGCGAGTGAAGTTGCGGGCAACTGGCTCATCGAAGAATCAAAGCTTGAAAAATTCCTGACCGACAGTCGGAATTTAGATAAAGCAACTATTGATTTATTTGCTGAATCTATATTACGCCATCCTAGTATAGTTATTGGTAGATTACATAATAGAAAAATACTCTCCTATAGCAAAATGAGAGATCACATACCTAAGGTAAAACACTTTCTACCAATGGAGTAAGACATGGATACAGTTTCTGTTAACTCTAAGAATGAAGTAGCAGCGAATCATCTTAACGAGATTCTCTCTAAAATGGAAATATCCGGTACCTTATTTATAGGTCATCCTACTATTGAAAATGCCAATGATAGAATAGATTTTGATGCTGTACTAGTATCCATTGAATATGGAGTTATAGGTTTTGATTTTAATGATGATACTGCTCCAACGGCATATGACTTAGAGGAGAAACAGACTAAACTTCATCACTCCCTTAAGTCTCTACTCTACTCCAATAGATTACTTCTTGAACGTCGCGAACTTGCCATTCCGGTTAGTATTTTGACACTCACTGAAAGACAGTATGGAGACGCATACTTTGAAGATATAAATTTTTGTTCTCCAGATTTGCTGTCAGAGAAAATGGATAGTTTTTCATCCATGGATGAAAAATTTCTTGCACCCGCTCTAGCTACTTTGCAAAATACAACTACTCTGAAGCCGCCGAGAAGACGATTAGAAGCAAAAACTGAAGGATCAAGAGGATCTATATTAAAAGAAATTGAAAAAGCTATAACAAAGTTTGATCAGTGGCAGAATCGGGCCGCTCTAGAAACTCCGGGCAGTCCACAAAGAATCAGAGGACTAGCTGGTAGTGGGAAAACGGTAATTCTCGCAAATAAGGCTGCTCGTCTTCATTACTTACACCCTGAATGGAAAATTGCAATAACTTTTAATACACGGACGCTGTATCAGCAATTTAAAGATCTGGTGCGTCGATTCTACTATCAGCAAGCAAATGAAGAGCCTAATTGGGATAATATTCAGATTCGTCATGCATGGGGCGGAACAAAAAGACCAGGAATATATTACCAAACAGCTGAAAGACAAGGGGTATCTATACGTAATTTTGGCTATGCCGAACAAATGTTCGGTTCAAACCTAGCTTTTGATGGGGTATGTAAAGAGCTTCTTTCCGAAGTAAGCGATGAGCATTTTTCTAAAATTTATGATGTTATACTTATTGACGAAGCACAAGATTTACCTAAGTCTTTCTTTGAGTTAGTTTATCATATTACCAAAGACCCTAAGAGGATAGTATGGGCCTATGATGAGCTACAGAACTTAGTTGATTACACCATGCTTCCCCCAGAAGAGCTGTTTGGCACTCATTTGGATGGTAGCCCCAAGGTGGAGATTGGAAGCAACATCTCTCAATTAACACAGGATATGATTCTACCAGTCTGTTATAGAAATACCCCTTGGGCTTTGACTATCGCCCATGGACTTGGTTTCGGCACAGGTAGAATTGGGGGATTAGTACAATTTTTCGAGGACCCCTCTTTGTGGGACTCTATAGGTTACGAAGTTGTCAGTGGCTCCCTTGATCTAGGACAGAATGTAACATTAAGACGAAAATCAGACGCTTATCCAGCTATCTTTAAAGATAATTTATTGCCTATAGATGTTGTTAAAACAATGGTTTTCAATGATGATATCGAGCAAGCTAATTGGGTTGCTAATGAAATTATTAGTAATATCAAGGGAGATGAATTACAAACCGAAGATATAATGGTAATTATAGCAGATCCAAGAAAGCTTAGTAGCTTGGGAGGTAAACTCAAAGCCGCTCTCAAGCTATTAGGCCTTAATTCTCATAGCCCTGGAGTTGGCGAGAGCCAAGATGAATTTTTTATAAATGATAGTATCGTTGTGACCACTATACATAGGGCTAAGGGCAATGAGGCGGCCATGGTCTACCTTCTGGCAAGTGAGTATGGAAATGATAAGTTTGATCTTATAAAAAGACGTAATACTTTATTTACGGGAATCACAAGATCACGAGCTTGGGTTAGAGTTTGTGGCACAGGTAATGAAATGTCATCAATTAAGCAAGAGATTGATATAATAGTCGGAGATAATCATGAGCTGAAATTTAAAGTTCCCTCAGCTAATGAGCTAGAAAAAATGCGTAAAATACATCGCGATCGCTCTATTAAAGAAATTAAGAGACTAGAAAATATAATTAAGACAACAGAGGAATTTGCAGAGAAATTAGATAGTGGCGATCTATCCATAGAATCTCTTTCACAAAATGTTAGAAACAAGCTGCAAGATGCTTTAAATAGAGTTGATAGAAAAGATAGCTGATTAATTTTCTATTTCCACAATTCAAATAAATATAGGCAGAGTACGGAACAGTCCGTGCCCTGCCTATCCTAAATTCAATAGATTACGCCGTTTAGGGCCTAGTGAGGTTATGGGCGAGCACCGCCAGGACGACACGGAGCCGCAAGCCAGAGAGCGTTTTGACTTGGACCGAACGTACCTGACCTGCGACAAGTTGAGAGAAGACCGTTTCGATACGTTTACGGAGTTTGGGGTGGCGGGGGAAAGACGAAACCAACGCGGCATACCCCTTGTCCCCAATCACCTTCGGACCACCCCACGCGGCCCAGTGTCGGTTCAACTCGTAGGCCACCGTCACGTCGTGGAGATTGGCAGGTCGCAAGACGTACTGGACGACTTTCCCTGTCGTGGTGACCCAGGCATGCAACTTGTAGCCGTAGAAGTCACCCTGGGTCCCGTAGCCCCACCGAGCGCCTGGAAACGCGCAGCGTTTCGTCCGCTTGGGACGGCAGACTGGGAGAGGCATCGAGTCGATGATGACCTCTGCCAGGTGTTCAACCGAGTGAACGGCCGCTTCTAAACGTGCCAGAAGTCGGAGGCTACGCGTGTATGCCTGCGTGTACGAGGGAAGACCGTGCCGGTCTTCCCTGAGCAGGCTCCACCAGATCAAAGCGTAGGGCACCTTGAAGACGAACCTGCTGAGCAACAACGCAATCAGCCAGGCATCGGTGATTTTCTGGTGGGCGCAGGTGCTTCGGGTACTGAAGTGCCGCCGGGTCCAGCGGTAGAAGTGGCGGATAACCGCACGGCGGCCTAGACTATGACGGGGACGATATCTAGCCATATCGTCCCCCTTTTTATGTGCTCAGCAAGCTGTTTTTGCCCCACGGGCTCCAAGCCCTAAACGGCGTAGATTATCGGCCGACCGGGTCACGCCGAACGTCTGGACGCGGCGGGTGCTGGGTACGCGTGTGGGGGCCGGCTCCCCGGCCCTGCTGGCTCAGCGCTAGGCAGGCGCGGCTGGTCCCCACCGAGCCGGGGCCGCACTGCCCGCGCTGCGGCAGCGAGGCGTATGTTACGCTCTGGCACGATCCGACCGGGCAGCTCGAGGGCTACGAGTGCCGAGAGTGCGGCCTGGAGACCGGTCCGGACGGCCGCGCGGTGTAGCCGTCCAGCACACACAATGCGCACGTCTGCCGCACACCACCGGGGCGGCAGACAGAGCGAACATCACGACCATGACGACGCCCACGACCCTCCCCCAGCAGCTGCTCGCCCTGGCCTATGCCGCCACGCCCACGACGCTCGACGACGTGGCCCGCCACTGCGGCGCCGCGGACTGGCAGACCTTCACGACCGGGCTGGCTTTCACTGACCTGGACACCGGGGGCGGCTGCGCCATGCACGTCGCCCAGACTCACGGCGTCACGCTCGCCCTGACCGACGGGGACGCTGGGCTGCCCACGGGCAGCGGGTACTACTGGGTGGGCGTGATGGAGGACGTGTTCGGCGCCGAGCTGTACTGGGGGTTCTTCCGGGAGGCGGCGCTCGATGCTCAGGGCGGCGAGCTGCTGGACGCGTAGCAAGGCAAAGGGGGCGGCCCGGACCATCAGGTGTCCGGGCCGCCCCTTGCGTGAACCGTGCGGGTTAGAGGGTGCCCTTCAGGGTGCTGGCGACCTTGAAGGCGACTTTCTTGCCGGCCGGAATCTGGATCTTCTCACTCGTGCCGGGCTTCACGCCGGTGCGGGCGGCAGTGGTCTTGACGCTCATCGTGCCCAGACCGGGCAGGCCCACGGTCTTGCCGGCGCGCAGGGCCTCGACGGTGGCGTCCAGCAGAGCGCTGACGGCCTCGTCCGCCTGTTTCTTGGTCAGGCCGGTCTTGTCGGCGACCTGCTCGACGAGCTGAGTCTTGGCGATCTTGTTGCCCTCGGTCGTTTTCGTCATGCCCGCATCTTGGGCACAACGGGCCAGGGCAGATGTAACGCCACCTAACACTTTCAGGCCTTCTGGGTCACCCAGGCCTGTAGCTGGGCGGCGGCGTCCGGCCCGAGCGTCCAGTCTGCGCGCCCCGAGGCCTCGCCCGACCCCTCGGCGTGCACGGTCAGCACGCCCCCGGCACTGCTCAGGCCTGAGCGCCAGACGGTGGCCGTCATGGAGGCGTCCTCGCCCCGGGCTGCAGCCGCGACGACCCGGTCGAAGTCCACCGCGTAGGTCGGGGAAAGATCGAACCAGAAGACACTCTGGCCGGAGACCTCCCCGGTGAGGCGGTAGGTCGCGCCGTAGAGGGCCACGTCGAGCGTGGCATCGGCCGGAGCCACGGGGGTCAGGGTCAGGTGCTGGGGCATGGGTCCAGAGTAGGTCAGGGCTGGCGCGGGCCGGATGCGGGTTGCCCCTTCACCACTTCATACGCCTGGTCGAGGGCCGCGTCGATGGCCGGGCCTGCACTCAGGGCGTACCGGGTGCCGACGTGCCCCTTGCGGGGCGTCTGGGTCAGCAGTCCGGCCGCGAGCAGCTCGTCGAGCAGCTGCCGCACCCGGCTGGTGTTCAGGACCGCGCCCCGGTCGGCCATCCGGTTCGAGACTTCCTCGACCGACTGCGGCTCCAGAGTCAGCAGCAACAGGACCCGTGCTTGCCAGAACGTGAGAGGGGTCGGAGGTTGGGTCATGGGCACAGAGACTACTCGACTGGCACAGCCTCGTAGAAGTCGTAATCAAGCCAGCCGCCGGGTTCGCCGAGGTCGCGGCCGGTCAATTCCAACTCGGTGGCCCACAACGCCCAGGCGGCGGCGTGCAGCTCCTGGTGACACCCCAGGTAGTCCGCCAACTCGCGGTGCAGGTCACTCAGGGGTAAGCCCAAGTCGCGCGCCTTCAAGCTCATCTTGCTAGCATCCTCAGATGCACGGCATACCGATCTGGCTTCAGGCTGGCTTGTGGGGACTGGTTGCTGGTGGAGCACTGTTGATCGGTGCCGCCATTGGATATCTCTTCCGGGTTCCACAGCGCCTGATCGCATCCATCATGGCCTTCGGCAGTGGCGTGCTGATCTCTGCGCTCTCTTTCGAACTGATGGACGAAGCCTATAAGACCGGTGGATTCGACTCCACCTCTCTAGGCTTCTTAAGCGGCGCGGCCATCTTCACGGCCGCCAACTGGGCGTTGGCGCGGCAGGGGGCCAAGCACCGCAAGCGGTCCGGTGAGCAACAACCCTCGGAGGCCCAGGACTCGGGCAGTGGCGCGGCGATCGCGGTGGGCGCCCTCCTTGACGGCATCCCAGAGTCCATCGTGATTGGGCTGAGCATGCTTCAGGGCGGCGTGGTGAGTCTGGTAGCCGTGACCGCTATTTTCCTGTCGAACATTCCGGAGGGTCTCTCGAGCGCAGCGGGGATGAAGAAGGCTGGGCGCAAGGCGGGGTACATTTTTGGCGTCTGGGGGGGTATCGCGCTGGTGTCGGGCATCGCCGCGTTGATGGGCTATACCGTATTCCAAAACTTTTCGCCGGACGTTGTGGCGGCGACGACCGCCGTGGCTGCTGGAGCAATTCTAGCGATGTTGGTGGACACGATGATTCCTGAGGCGTTTGAGGTTGCCCACAACTCCGCAGGGTTGATCACGGTCCTAGGCTTCCTGGCTGCTTTCGCCCTCAGTAAGGCGGGCTAGTGATACGTGACGCCTGACCCCTGCATGGGCACGGAGCATCTGTAAAAGCCGCCATGATCATTGTGCGGGGGTTCGACATGATCCGCACGTGGGCAAGGAGAGGGGCCGCGGCATGACCTCCAGCCCCTCTCCTTACGCCATGTCCCGGATCTACGCCACGGCCACCCACATCCCCAGCGGCGAGGTGACGCGCACCCTCGGCCCCTTCGAGCCCCTGCACGCCGCCCGTGCGGCTGTGGTCGCGTCGGTCGGTCAGGTCCTGATCTGGGAGCGCCTGACCACCGGGGCCTTCAGCGCCGAGAAGTACCCGCTCCTCTGGGTGGTCGAGGAGCGGCTCGCACCAGGAGCGGGGTATCCGGGTGGCACGTGCCCGAAGTGCTGACCTGAACACGAGGCGCCCCCGACCTGGACTTCGGTCTCAGCCGGGGGCACCTCGTGTGTTGCCCTACGCCCGCGCGGCCGCCGGCAGATCGTCGTAGTAGATCTCGAAGGCCGCCTGCATCGCCGCCTTCCCGCCCCCGGCCACCGCGAAGGCCACCTGATTCCCGCTGCTCACGTCCCCGGCCGCGTACACGCCCGGCACCGTGGTCCGGTGGGTCAACGGGTCAATCTTGATCCCTGCCGCCGTCATCTCACAGCCCAGTGCCTCGGCTAGGTTGGCGCGCAGGCGCCGTTCTCCGTGCGAGTAAAGCACCGCCCGCTCCGCGCTCGTGCCGTCCGCAAAGTACAGCCGCACGCCTTCTGGCGTCCCTTCGACCTGTGCGAGCGCGCTGTCGATCAGCGTGGCCCCCAGATCCTCCAGCAGGTGCCGCTGCTCGGGCGTGAAGTCCAGCGGGCCGTCGCTGCACACCAGGAAGTCCGGCGACAACTTCTGGTGGTACAGGATCGTCTGCACCCCATTCCGCCCCGCGAGGCCCGGCTGATACAGCGCCAGCGGCTGGTCGCTGACCTCCCACCCATAACAGTAGGGGCAGTGCTGCACGCCCCGGCCCCACTCCTCCTGAAGACCAGGAATGTCCGGCAGGATGTCCTGCACGCCGGTCGCCAGGATGAGCTTCCGGGCCCGGATGGTGCCGCCGTCGGCGAGGTGCGCGGTGAAGGCATTGTTTTCGCCTGTGATGTTGACGACCTGGGCCTCGATCACCGGCAGATCGTACTCGGCGAGCTGCTCACGCGCCATCTGGAGCATCTCGGCGGGGTTGGCGCCATCTCGCGTCAGAAACCCGTGGGTGTGACGTGCCGCGGTATTGCGGCTGGGGCCAGCGGTGCACAGGACGCCACGTTTCATTCCGCGTGCGGTGTAGAGGGCGGCGCTCAGGCCGGCGAAGCCGCCGCCGATGATGAGCACGTCATAGGGGGCCGTGGGGTCGTGGGGCATAAGGGCAGCCTATCGGGTGCAGAGGCAGCGCGTGACCGCAAAAGAGGCCCACCCTGCCGAGGCCAGAGCCAGGACAGGGTGGGCGAGGTGGGTCAGTAGCAGCGGGCGCAGTCGTCGCGCTTCGGCTTCGGCGCGCGGGATCGGCCCTCAGCAGCCATAACAGGGGTCCCGCTGGATCATCTGCACGGTGTTCACTCTCCGGAGTTGGAAACGGTCAGCAGAAGTAGCAGGGGTCCCGGGGGGCGAGAGCGTAGCAGCCACCACAGGGGTCACGTCGAATCTGGCAGGGCGGGCAGGGACCTTGGTCGCTCATCCTCATAGCTTGAACCTCTACTGGTTGAATAGGGGAGGGGAGACTTCAGAAGCAGCGCGGGCAGTCCTCACGCTTCGGCGGGCGCACCAGGGTCAGCACCCGATGCAAGGCCGAACCTGGGCGCAGGGCGGACAGGGCTGGGGTAGGTCTCGGCACCCTAGGCAGGGATTGTCCGACGGCAGCGCGCAGCCGGGGCAGGGGCCGCCCTCAGCAGCCAGCACAGGGCCCTCCTTCCTGGCGAATTGGGGCGGGGCGGCGGCAATCGGGACAGGGGTCACGTCTGGTCATCGGCATAGGGTTCACGCTCCAGAGTTGGGGAGGGTCAGTAGCAGCGGACGCAGTCGTTGCGCCTGAGCGGCCGCACCGCGGTCAGCAGACGAGGCATGGCCGGACGTCGCGACAGGGCGGGCAGGGATCGTGTCGGCACCCGAAGCAGGGGTCACGCTTGATCATCGGCATAGGATCACGCTCCATGTCTGGGGACGGTCAGTAGCAGCGCGGGCAGTCTTCACGCTTGGAGGGGCCGGACTGGCGGTAACAGCCCAGGCAGGGATCACGCTTTAGGCGGATACGGCAGACATAGCAGGGGTCCTTGAGAGGGGAGCAGCCAAGGCAGGGATCGCGCAACATAGGGTCTCCTTTTAAGCGTGATGCGAAGTGCTCACCATAGAGCCTGCCGCTCGGGAGCGCACGCAAAAAAGCCTCACCCCCTCTCAGGCATGAAGCCGAGGCGGGGTGAGGCCTTGAGAACTCAGCGAATGCCGAACACGGTCACGCACGCGCTCGCCACGGTCGAATAGGCATTCGGCTCTTTCGGCCGATCCTGTAAATCCAAGACGTAGGTGTAGCGCGGTGTCATCTGGGCCGTGTACTGGCGGCTGAGCCACTGCCCTTCCGACCAGGGGAAGGGCACTTGGAAGCCTGCATTGGTGTATTCCAGGGCGCTGCGCTCAAGACTGGCGCTGGTCCGAGTACGGAAAGAGAAGGTCTTGACGTATTTCACCTTCGAGCCAGTCGTGCGCGGGAAGCCGAGCCGGGAGTTAGCCTCTGCCCGAGCCTTGCAGAACTCGTTGTCGTCCAGGGTCCAGTCGCGCTTCACGGCCAGCGCATTGACCAGGGTGGCGGGCGTTGCCTGATTGGCCACCGGCACGACAGGTACGGCTTGGCCGGTCAGCAGGAACACAGAGAGAAAGCTGGTGAGCATGGCCTGTTGTACTGCTCGGTATCTGGCGAAATTCTTCCAGCGCCCAACGAAAAAAGCCCCACCCTGCCCAGGCACGAAGCCGAGGCAGGGTGGGGCCTTGATCAGGGCCCTACACTCGGGCCAGCGTCGGCAGGCCGTCATAGAACAACTCGAAGGCCGCGAACATCGCCGCCCGCGCCTCACCGGCCACAGCAAAGGCCACCTGATTCCCCGTGCTTACGTCGCCCGCCGCGTACACCCCGGCCACCGTGGTCCGCTGATTCGCTGGGTCCACTTTGATCCCGGCCGTTGTCATCTCACAGCCCAGCGCCTCAGCCAGCCCGGCACGCAACCGACGCTCACTGTACGTGTACAGCACGGCCCGCGCCGCGCTCGCTCGTTCCCTCGACCCGCTCGAGCGCACTATCGACCAATGTCGCCCCCAGGTCCTGGAGGGTGGAATGCTCTAGATCTACGTCACTAAGAACTGCGCAGTAGCGGTCTGGGGGCACTCTAGAGTGCTCAGCCTCGCCGAAGTGACTCTCAGTGTTGCGAAGTAAGTCGAACTGCTGCGCAGAGTGTCTGCTTCAGTCTTGTTGTCTAGGCAAGATGGTCAAATAAGCCTCGCAGCTGCTTTGGTGGCAAGTAGGCTTCTGTCTGTGAAGAAGATGAGTAAGAGCTTAATTGTGATTGGCCTATCGACCTTGATGGTTCTGACTTCCTGCGGGCAGCCTGCCAATCTTCCAACTACTGATGCGGTCGCGATCGTACAGAAGTATCAGGCTAGCGTGCAAGACAAATCATTGGCAATTCAAAAGGCCAAAGGATTTGTCCAAACAGAACAACGATCCCTCAAGGCACAAGCACCTGCTCCTGGCGGAGTTATCGCAGGCCCAGATGGCCCGCGCATTGATCTTGCGCAACTGAACTGGGACCGTGCTGAAGTGATTCCTGAGAGTCTTTATGGGGAAGGAACTGAAGTGTTGTCAGTTCCAACGCTTGGCAGTGAATCGAGCGGACAGAATCGCCTATATGTGATCACCTCAGGCGAGCTGACAGGTGAAATGGCACAAGTTAATGTTGAAAAGGACTCTTCTACTGGTGATATTATCACCACAGTGATTGATATCGAGAACGGTGAGCGCGAGATCTGGCGTCGCAATGCTGATGACGGTTCACTTATTTCACATGGAATTTATGATGCTCAGGGCTCGGTTATTCCCGCTTTGCTAAATTCTCAAGGAAATAATCTGAATGCCCAAGCATATAATTGTGGTCAACTTAAGTCAACCCGGGACAGTGAAAAGCGTGCTCTTCGCAACGCTCTTCTAGGAGCTGGCGCAGGTTATATTGCCGTTATTGTTCTAATCTGTGCTATGGCTTTCTTGTCGGCTGGATTGGGAACGCTGGGAGTTCTTGCATTCATCCCGGAGATCTTTGAAGCTGGTATGAAGTACACGCGGGCTAGAAATGATTATGCCACTATGTGCAACCGATAATCACTTAAAGTACATCGGATATCTTTTAGTTTTTATCGCTGTATCGATATCTATATATACGCTTCTCTTTAAAAGAGATGAAAACCTTCTAATAAGCTTTATGACAATTCTCTTAGCTACAATTTCTATAAAAGAAATTAGAGATAAGAAGTATGGGGTCGCAAATTTTATCTCTTGTATATCTATATTATCTATACTTTTGTCCCTTTCGCCAATTTAGATGAGTGGTCAGTATAAATTACAAATGAACATTTCAAAGTGAAATTAAACAACTGTTCACCTCCTATAATTTGAACCCCTGACCCCAAGACGAAAAGGCCCCACCCTACCTCGGCTTCGCGCTTAGGCAGGGTGGGGCCTCTCTTGTCTTATGCCCGCGCGGCTGCCGGCAGATCGTCGTAGAAGATCTCGAAGGCCGCCTGCATCGCCGCCTTCCCGCCGCCGGCCACCGCGAAGGCCACCTGGTTGCCGCTGCTCACGTCCCCGGCCGCGTACACGCCCGGCACCGTGGTCCGGTGGTTCAGCGGGTCCACCTTGATCCCCATAGGCGTCATCTCGCAGCCCAGCGCTTCGGCCAGCCCGGCGCGGAGTCGGCGTTCCCCATGCGTGTAGAGTACGGCCCGCTCCGCGCTTGTGCCGTCTGCGAAGTGCAGGCGCACGCCGGCCTCTGTTCCCTCGACGCGCTCGAGCGCGCTGTCGATCAGTGTGGCGCCCAGGTCCTGGAGCAGGTGCCGCTGCTCGGGCGTGAAGTCCAGCGGCCCGTCGCTGCACACCAGGAAGTCCGGCGACAGCTTCTGGTGGTACAGGATCGTCTGCACCCCGTCCCTCCCCGCGAGCCCCGGCTGGTACAGCGCCAGCGGCTGGTCACTGACCTCCCACCCGTAACAGTAGGGACAATGCTGCACGCCCTGGCCCCACTCGTCCTGGAGGCCCGGAATCTCCGGCAGGATGTCCTGTACGCCGGTCGTCAGGATGATCTTGCGGGCCTTGACGGTGCGGCCGTCCGCAAGCCAGGCCGTAAAGGCGTTGTTCTCGCCCGTGATGTTGATGACCTGAGCCTCAATCACTGGCAGATCGTATTCGGCGAGCTGGTCGCGGGCCGCCTGGAGCAACTCGGCAGGGTTGGCACCGTCACGGGTCAGGAACCCGTGGGTGTGCCGGGCGGCGGCGTTGCGGCTCGGGCCTGCGGTGCAGAGCACGCCCCGGCGCATGCCCCGCGCGGTGTACAGGGCGGCGCTGAGGCCCGCGAAGCCCCCACCGATGATCAGGACGTCATAGGGCGCGGTCGGATCGTGGGGCATGACCCAGCCTAACGTCCGGCGATCAGGTCAGGGGACAAGGTTGCCGTCTCTGCCCTTCCCCTATTGACATTTTTTATCACGGATGATAAAACTTTAGGTAAGGGGAGGTGCATGAAATATAGAGCGATAAGAAAGCTTTTCCGGGAAGCAGGATGGGAAGTCGTAAGACAGAACGGAAGCCACGAACAATGGCAAAAGGATGGTGAGACAGAAACAATCGCAGGCAGCAACTCAGACGACGTATCAAAAGGTTTACTCCACGTCTATCTGAAACGGTTGGGCCTGAAATAGAGAACGGGGGGCGAAAGCCCCCACCCCATCCGCCCGAACTTCATGCACCTCAAGGAGAAACGTAATGGACTATCTGGCAATCATCGAACACGACGGCGCTGCCCACGGTGGACTCGTTCCGGAGCTGAACGTCTCCGTGACCGGTAAGAGCCCGGAGCAGGTGCGCGAGCGCCTAGAGCAGGGTGCCGCCTTCGCCATCCACTACCTGGAGCTGGAGGGCCGGACCGTCCCCGCAGGCATCTTCCAGAGCTTTACCGATCTGCCCGCCGAACTTCAGGAGGCCTTCTCGGCCGAACAGGTCACCCGCATCACGCCGGCCCCCATCAACCCTGAGAGCGTGGCGATCAGTGAGGCCATCGACCGCAGCGGCCTGACCGACACCGAGATCGCCCGGCGCATGGGCACCAGCCCGGCCGGTATCTCTCGCCTGAAGAATTTCTTTTACTGGAGCCACAACACGCAAACGCTGCGCAAGCTGAGCGAGGCCCTCGGAGTCCCCGTCACCAACTTTGACAAGAAAACCGCCCTTCAAGACCGCCTCCACGCCCTCTCGGAATCTGTCATCCCGCAAGAGGACCGCCAGCGCGCGGGTACGCTCAGCTACCACGGCCATCTCCGGGTGCAGCTCCGCGCCATCGCCAGCGACGGGACAGGCGTGAACTTCAGCAGCCGCGCTGATGATCTGAGCAGCCCGACCCCCCACAGTCCCGTGATTACGGTCCAGGGCACTGACGACCAGGGCCGCCCGGCGGCGCTGACCGGCCACGTCGACACCTTGCAGTTTACGGCCGTGTATCTGGGCTTCGAGCCGAAGAAGAATCCGGCCCCCCATCCCCACCTCTGACCCAAACGAAAAAAGCCCCACCCCGCCGAGGCCGAAGCCAGGGCAGGGTGGGGCAACTCGTTCAGGGCAACGCCGCACCGAACCGAGGGACACAGCATAAGCCTCGCCAGACAGTCAATTCAGAGAATGACTCTGGTCACTCTGGTTCCTCTGCTCCTCCCACTCCAGATGGTCCAGCATGGTATCGAGCCGCAGCAGCACCTCAGCACGTCGACGTTCCAGAAAGGCCGGCGAGGAACCCGTGTCGTTCCAATATCGATCCATCACATGCCGAGCGGCGGCCCGAAGCTCATCACTCGTGACATGCGCAGCAAGGGCGGCCTTAGCGATACGCTCCAACCGCACCAGACCTTCAACGACCGCGAAGGAACCGAAGACCTCATAGTCCTGTAGCTCCGTTAAAGCCTCGAGGAATGGCCCATCCATACCGGGGAATGCTGCCAGATTTCCAGGTCTGGTGCCTCTGGGTTTTTCTTAGGGCGTGGGCACCAGCTTCGGCGGCTTGATCACGGCCCGGTACAGATCCTCCAGGCCGCGCACCACGATCCCGTACACCACCGGCGCCAGCGGCCGCAGCCACACGGGCAGCCGGGGCACCACGTACCGGTTCCAGGCCACCCCGAACAGCAGCCCGACCAGGCGCTCAGCATTGCCGTCCTGCAGCAGCGGCGCCCCGGCCACCACCGCCTTCGAGACGATCCCCAGCAGCGTGGTGCCCAGCGCGCCCGCCTCGATCAGGGACAGCTTGCGGTCGGCCAGCGCCAGGCGGGTCTGCGCGAGGCCGTCCAGGATCAAGGGCCAGACCACGGCGCCGACCGCGAGCAGCTGCTCCTCGCTGATGGCCACGGTGGTGGGGAGGTAAACGGTCAGGGTTTGGGGAATGATGACGCTGCCCTCGCGGGGCGTGAACGGCTCGGGCTCGGCGATCCGATAGGTCTCCTGGGTCGGGATGCGGAGGCTGCTGCCCGAGCGGCGGTAGGCGGCCAGCAGGGCGGCGTTCAGTTCGGCGATGGTCGTGGTCTGGGTCATGGCAGGCTCCTGGATGTGCAGCGGCCCCACCATCAGAGGCAGGGCCGGGAGAACGTGTCGACGAATCGGCCGAAGAGCGAACATGACCGACTCGACGTGTTGCCGCAGCGAACATGACGGGCCAACTGTGGCGAAATTGCAGCGAGAACACCGCAATTTCCAGGGCTGGAAGTGCCGTTCCAGCCGGGCTAGACCCGCCCCGGCCCCGTGTCCAGTTCCGGTTCCGTGGCCGCTCCCAGCCACACCGGTGCTGGCCGCCCGAGCGGCACGTCCGGGAATACGCCCGTCATCCGGGCCAGATCCGCCTCGCTGGCCGGGCGCAGCTCCTGCATGGGGGCCGGGGTGAGCTGTGGCGTGGTCTGCGCGGCCGCCTCGCTCACCACCCCCGGCCCGGGCGGCAGTGGCCCCGCCGACGCCCCCGCTGACGCCGCGCCCACCGTGGCCCCCAGCAGGCCGCCCAACCCCACCCAGGACGCCACCGTCTTCAGGCCGTCCCGCCCAATGATGCTCATCAGCCCGGCCAGCAGCCCGAACGGCACCGCCCCCAGCCAGCCTTGCCCGAACGTTGCCCGCCCTGTGGTGGCGTGCAGCGCGAGACTGCCCCCCAGCCCCACCACGAAGGCCAGCACCCGCCAGGCATTCGGGGAGACCTCACGCACCTCCTGTTCGGCCGCCTTCGCCGCCGCCTGCTTCTGCTCGACGCTGCGCTTCACGCTCGCCACCAGCCCGAACACGAACAGCCCCAGCAGCACCGGATTCCCCGCCACCGCCTGCAGCCAGGCCAGCGCGTCTCCATTCATCAGGTCCATTTATCTCAACTCCTTCGCCCGATCGGCGGGCACCTCGAACACCACCGGCTCCTGCCCGTCGAGCTGGATGCTCACGTAGCGCCCGGTCAGTGCCTTGTCGACGGTGGGGTAGCGGGTGGGATACCAGCCCTTGGGCAGCACCAGTTGCGGCCTGGGCGCGGGCACCACGATGCGGGTCTCGTCATGCAGCATCTCGCTCGTGGGCGTGATCACCGTGGTGGGCGGCCCCAGCAGCTCGAGTGGCGTCAGGTACACGTGTGCCTTCAGGCCCAGCGGTAGCCTCGCCCCCTGCTGCTGTCGGCGGGCCGGAGCCCAGTCGCTGTTCTCCAGGACATGGAGCTTGCCGTTGATCACACCCGCGTTCATGGCTGTGTGGCCGTAGGCCTGGGGGATTCGCTTGCCCTTGACCGTGATGTACGCCGTGTACGGCCAGTAGAAGATGTCCCCGAGCCGCGACTCGGCGAACGTCTTGACGAGGCCCAGCTTGCGGGCGGCCTGCTCGTAATCCGATGCCCAGCGGTCCACGCCCTGGCGAGCCTTGCGGAACTCGTGGGCCAGGAGGGCGACCTCCCAGGAGTTTTCCTTCAGGTTGAGACAGCCCTCGACCGTCTCGCGCTGGAGTTGCGCGCAACGGCCCCCGACCGTGATGGTGTCGGGCGACCACCGCTTGATGGGGTAGCCGTCCTTCACCCGCTCGATCCCGTAGGCCAGCCATTCGCGGGCCGTCTGTGGTGCAGCGATATTCATGGGGTGTCCTCGTCTTCCGGTTCGTCCGGATCATTGGGCCACTTGCCAGGGTCGTAGCCGAGTTTCTCAGCCTCCCAGCGGGCGCGCTTGCACAGGTCCTGCCACTCCATCGCGTACTTCGCCCGCTCTCGCAGGCGCCTGTTCTCCTCCTGCAGGGCGCTGCGGATCTCCTTCTCCTGCCCGGTCACGCCCGTCAGCAGCCCCTTGAGGAACACCCCCACGGCGGCCAGAACACCCGTCCCGCCCAGCCACGTCGCGGCCGTGCTCAGGGCGTCCTTGGTCTGCTCATCCGCCATGACGGCCCACTTTCGGGACGGGCCGCTTCAGGACGTGCTCTCGAAACCAGGGCTGCGGTTCGAACCAGGCCCACAGCGCCCGCATCAGCAGCAGCCCTGACAGGGCGCCTGCACTGAAGTACAGGTTCACCGCGCTGATCGACCCCACCGCCTGCCAGAACAGCGCGGCGACGAAGTACAGGTACCCTGCACTGATGGTCGTGCTGAGGATGCCCCAGGGCACCCGGGGCGGCAGCAGCCAGAGGAGCAAGGCGATGCCCAACCCGATCAGGCCCCACCAGGTGAAGGGCACCACGTCGTCGAACGCGCTGTAACTGGTCAGGAGCAGCGGCGTGTTCGGCCGGTACAGCGCCGGCAGCGCGAACGACAGGTGCACCACGATCAGCACCATGCGCCCGAACCACGCCACGCCGTCCCAGAACTCCCCCCCCAGAGGAAGCCCGGCCCGCAGGGTGTACAGGGCGGCACGCTTGAGGCGCTCCGCGGCGGGTTTAAGGCGTGGCATTGAGCACCTCCGCAGCCGTCCAGCGGCCGAGTGCCTGGGTCCGGGGATTCCAGGCCTGGGCGTCCCACCATTCCCAGCGCCAGGTGTAGACGGTCCAGAGTTCGTTCTTCGGGACGGTGGACGTCTTCCCGAAGTTCCAGGCGCCTTGGGCAGGCTTGATGGGCTGGTAGGGGGCACCATCGCGGCGGACGTTCTGGGTGCTGCTCTTGCGCACCCGCAGGACGGTGCCATCCGTGCAGCCGGGGCTCAGGCGCAGGACGGCCTTATAGGTGACGGCCCAGGTGTAATCCGGAATGACCTGGAGGCGGCACCCGGGCGGGCTAGTGGCGACGACGACGGCAGCGGCTGGGATGAGCAGGGCCACGCCGAGGAGCAGCAGGGCGGGGTGTCGTTTCATGGCAGTTCCTTTCTGCCCGGCAGAAATGAAGACCGCCCCAGGCCGGGCGCTGGGGCGGGACAAAGAGCCGTGAGCTTATCTCTTTGGTGATTTCTCTCAGCTCTCGGCGGGGGCCTCGCTGGCCGGCGTCAACTCGACCACCTGGGGCGTGGCGGCCTGGGGCTGGATGGTGCCCGGGTCATCGCTCCAGCCGCAACCTCCAGTGATCGGGTCGCACAGCCAGTAGCCGGAGGGCTGCTTCGTGCAGCGTTCAGGGCAGAGGTCGCAGCGTCTAGGAAGGACTGGTCGTGGCACGGTCTCGGATCTCCTGTTGGTAGGCGAGCAGGCTGGCGGCCTCCTCTTCGATTTCCTGGGCGGTCTGGGCCTTCCGCAGGGCCAGCGCGCGGGCGTGCAAGCTGTACCGTTCGGCCAGCTCCGCCCCGACCTCGTCCATCTCTGCCTGGTCCGCCGCCCGGGCCTGGGCAGCAGGTAGGGCGGCCTCCAGCTCCTCCGGTGTGGGCTGGGGGGTGTCCAGGGTCCAGGCAACGATCTGTGGACCATCGCCCAGGCCTTCGTCGCCCAGCACGTAGTCGCGCAGCGGGTCGGCCTGTGGGTATAGGTACCGGAGCACCACCGAGAGGCTCACAGTCGCACCTGCCGCAGCATGATGCTGGGGTTGGGGTTCGGGAGGACCAGGATGTCGTCGCCGCCCGCCGCGAGGGTATAGAGCGAGAAGTACACCCGGTCGCCGGAGTTGACTGGGATGCGCTGCATGATCGGCACCAGGTCTTCACCGGCAACCGGAAAGAACTTGCCGCCACTCACGCCCCCCAGGCCGGCACACTGGATGCCGACGTACACGGTGCCTGGCTTGCCCACCTGGAGGCGGATAAAGCCTTCGACCTGTACCTCCCAGCGGTGGCCCTCCTGCGCCGGCAGCAGGGTGGGAACGATGTAGGTGGGCGTCATTTCGCCGTCCAGGCCTCGGGCAATCTTCCACGTCGTCGGCTCGAGGTTGACCACGAACGTTTCCCAGCCGTTGGTGCTGAGCGTGATGGGACTGTACCGCGCGTCCTCACTTGCCAGGGGCGTCAGGGTCCCGTCCAGCCGCTTGCGCACCAGCCGGGGCGGGTCGGTGCCGTTGTCCAGCAGCGCCGCCTGACCGGGCAGGAGTTGGTCGAGCGAGGTCACGACCGGGAAGTCCGAGGCATCCAGGGGGCCGTCCACGCTCTTGGGCATGTCGGCCCCCAGCGCCCAGCGCATCGCCGGGGCATAGTTGTTGGTGTTCGCCCCCACGAACTTCAGCGCGCCGCCCGCCACGGCCGCACCCGCCGGCAACGTATCCCGCTGCCCCACGTACACGTCGCCATCAGCGGTGCGGGTCAGCCGGACGCGCAGGGTTTTACCGGTCCCCACCGTCACCGGCGCGCTCAAGCTCAGCTGGGCGCCTGCGACCAGGACCCCTGACGCCACGACCACCCCATCTGTCAGGACCTCGATCTGCCGTCCCGCCATCTCCGGCGGCGACATCGTGAACTGATCGAAGACCAACGGGACGTTGACCAGAAAATCCCAGGTCTGCACGTTCGCGTCGAAGCCGCCGCTGTTGACCTGCCAGAACGCGAAGGTTTCCAGGGTTCGGGCGCGCACGTTGGACAGCCGGGGGCGGGTCGTCGGCGCAGCGGCCACCGGCTGCCTATTGATCGTGCCCATCAGCCCACCGTCCGGTATTCGATGTAGAGGGCGGCGTCACTGCTGCCGTCCCGGATCAGACGGTAGGCGCTCAACTCGTCACCCCGGATCTCCTCGCTGTCGCCCACGCCCAGGGCCGGGGTGGTGGCCGAGGGGATGCCCTCGATACTGCGCCGCACCGCCCCCGAGACCACATGCACCGTCGCGGCGTTGGCCCCGGCGGGCACGGTCAGGGACGCGACCGTGCTGCCCACGGTCAGGGCCTCGGGCGGATAGGTCTGCGTGACGGTCGGCGCGCTGCCTCCATCTCCAGAGCTGCCCCCCGTCTCGTCCCTGACAATCACAATCGGCAGGGGATCATCGGACGTGACTGGCACCGCCTTGGTCAGATCAGTCCGGCTCCGCGTGGTCAGCATCACGCTGCTGTAGTTGAAGAGGTTTGCCAGATCTCGGAGCAGATTCATTGTCACCTCGCCCGGCCAGGAATGCGAGCGCCCCCACCGGACCGGGTCGATGGAGGCAGGAGTGGGGCAGGGTTACCAGCTCGCGGTTAGGGTCACGGGGGCGGGCGCATTGGTCCCGCTCAGCGTCACATACCAGCGCCCCGGCCCGAGGGGCACGCTCAGCGTCAGCGGGTCCTGCCCCGCACTTGCGAACGCCACCGGGTCTATCGTGGGCGGCCAGTTGGCCTCGACGGACATGTAGACGTCCGTGCTGCCCGTTACCGACAGCGCCAGCTCCGCCGCCGCTTCCAGCTCGACGCGGTAGATCGCCGGGGCGGTGACGGGGCTCGCCACTGGGGCGGTCAGGTTCACCGGGACGTCACTGAGTAGCTCGGGGTAAGGGCTGGGGCCGGTGTCACCGCCGGGCGTGGGCGGGGCCTCCACCGGGGCGAGGGCGCGCAGCGTGGTCAGCACGGGGCCGCTGTCGGTGCGGGTCAGCCGGAGCTGCTCGCCGGGAGCCAGGGTGTAGGGGTAGACCAGCTCGGCCCAGGTCACGCCGCTGTCGGCGCTCAGCTCGGCCGTGCCGGGGCCGTCCAGGCCCAGCAGCTGATACCCGCTCAGGCCGCCGCGTCCGGCCAGCACAGGCAGGACGAAGCCGCCCGTTGGCGTCACGTCGAGCAGGATGGGATTGGGGATCATGTGTCTCCTTAGCCGGCGTCATCGCCGCCGGTCTGGGGTGTCCAGCCCCGCACGCACAGCAGGGCGCGCGAGCAGCGCCCCCGGAACGTCAGGGTGTAGGTGGGGGCGACTGGCACCGGCACCACGTAGGGGTGCCAGCCGCGCGCCGTGTCCGCGTTGTGGCCGAGTTTCGAGAGGAGGATGGGTTGGCCGTTGACCGTGAGGGTGTCTACCCCTGACTGCAGCTTGAGTCGCAGCAGCAACGCCGCGCCGCGCACCTGCCCAGGGAGGAGTGGGGGCAGGGCAAAGGTCAGCGCGAGGGGGCCGCCTGTGGCGGCCCGGTCGTCCAGCTCCTCGGGCCACTGCGCAGGCGGGTAGAGGACGCGTTTGGCGACCGCTCGGCGCACATCGCGCCCGCCCACCGTCGCCGTGACTGGCAGCAGCAGCGGCGGGGCGGGGCGGGCCAGGGGTTCGTCGTGCAGCACGGGTGCCGCTATGTCGGCCAGGGTGAGGCGCAGTGGGGCAGTGGGTGCGCTGGGGGGCAGGGTGGCCGGGCGTTTGCCGGGCCGCTCCCGCCACGTCCAGTGGTCCGGGCTGCCGGGTGGGGCGCCCTTCTTGTAGCTGTCGCGCCACGCCTCATGCATCACCAGGGCGCGCCCCTCCCCGGCGCAGCGGGCCCAGGCCCAGTGGGCGGGCCAGGAATTCGAGAAGCTACCAACCGGCGAGAAGCCCCGGAAGGCCCCCAGCTCTGTCCGCAGCACCTCGGCCTCGAACACGGTCAGCGGGCAGGTCTGCGCGCTCCCGTCCTGCCGCACCGCGGTCACCGTGTCGGCACTGGCGTGGAGCACGAGCACCGTGTCCCAGTTCGTGACGGCGCCCTGAGCATCACGGGTGGGCACGTCCCGTAAGGCCGCCCAGGTGCCGCCGCTGAACGTCTGCCCGAAGGCCGTCAGGATGTCCCCCTGGCCGAGCCGCTGCGGGCTGTCGGTGCGCGGTCCCTCCACCCGCACCTGCCCCCCGGCGGCCACGAAGCGCGGGCCCGGTTCTGGCGGCGCCTCGGGCCACTCCGGGCGGACCGTGTCCCGCAGGAGCAGGGCCCCGTCGCCGAGTTGCCGGGTGACGTAGTACCGCACCGCGCCGCGCAGCAGGACCGGCACGGCGTCCTCGGGGCGTCTGGCCTGAGCCTGACGCTCCAGGGTGGCGATGGGCACCCAGAGGTCCACCCAGGTGTATTGCACCTGCCCGCCCGTGACCTCCTGCCGGCGCACCTGGAACACCTCGGTGCGGTAGTCGTCCCCGGTGTTGCGCCAGCCCACGCCCACGTCCCCGTCCAGGCGCACGTCCTCGTACAGCGCCATGATCACGGTGTCCACGAGGGTGAACAGGTCGTCCGGGTCGGTGTTCCAGCGGCGCAGGACGGCACGCCGGTATGCGACCCCAGTGCGGGTCATCGGCGCGTCCACCGTGCCCAGGTTGGTCTGCCAGCGCCAATCGGAGGCGGTGACGGGGCGAGTGTCGGTGCGCAGGTCGGCCTCGCTCCGGGTGCCGTCGTAGTGCCGGACCTCCTCGTAATGCCGCCGGGTATCCTGCCCGGCGGCGCGCTCGTCCACTTCCACCGCGCCGCCGTTGGTGTAGATCCAGTCGGTCACGACCAGCTCGCTGCCGTCCGGTTGGGGATAGCGGGTGACCGGGGGACGCTCACGGCGCCGGGCCGCCGTGTGCTCCAGCGCCAGCGCGGGCGGGTCCAGGTCGGGGGCCAGGGTGTCGGAGAGCTGGAGGCGGCGCAGGGTGCGCGCGTCGTGGTCAATGGCCCAGAGACCACTGAGGTCCTGCGGCCGGCCGTCGTCGAGGACCACGGTGGTCTGGGCGGCCGGGGCTGGGCCGGACTCGCCGCCGAACACGCCGCCGGTGTCGGTGCGGGGGAGGTGCAGGCTCACGACTCACCGCCCCCACTGGTGATTAGGCCCCAGAAACCGGGGCGCTGGGGGGAGTCGAAGGAGGGCACAGGCACGGCCAACGGGTCGTCATCGGTGGGCCGGATCTCGCTGCGGGCCTGCCGGGTGGCCCCGGTGCTGACCCCGCTCGCCGTCACCACGATGGCCTGCCCGGGTCGGGGGTGGTGCCCTGGGCGCAGGCGCACCGGTCCCTGGGCGGTCAGGGCGGTGCGTCCGGCGAGTCCGGTCACCCGGCGCTCTTCCCAGCCTTCGGTCTGACACCCGCAGTCGCAGCACCGCCCCAGCAGGCGCATCAGACAATTCGCCATGCGCCCCCCTGGACCTGCACCACGGTCACCACGCTGCCCCGTGAGGCCCGGCCGGTGCGGTCCTGGGCCACCACCGGCCCGATGCTGGGCACACTGACCTGAAACGTCCTGCCGCTGAGCTGTCCGGTCACGCGGCCGTCACGCGCGGCCGGCTCTTTCGTGTCGCTCTTACACACTGCTCGCCTCCTCCACCGTGATGGTGGCCCGCACGCTGCCTGCCGAGCCGGACAAGTTGAAGTCCTTGACCCGCGTGCCCACCTCGACGCGGGGCGGCGCGGCCACCTCGTACCGGGTGCGCTGGGCGGGCTGCGCGCGGCGGATGCTCGACACGATGTTGTCCAGCCAGCTCAGCTCCAGGCTCGTCGCCCAGGGCGCGCTACGCGTTACCGCCACTGCCCGGCCACCCGGTGAGAACTCGGCGCTGATCGCCTCATCGTAGGGCTCGCCGGGTTCCACGTCGTTATCCTCGCCGTCCTCGTCGTCGGGCAACTCCTCGGGCTCAGGGGCGCGCTCCGGACCCTGTTCGGTCAGCTCGTCCACCAGCGTCTCGGTCTTGCGCCGCCGCTCCGGGTCAGCCGGCTCGCCGTCCTCGTACATTGGCCACAGGCTCTGGCGTGAGCGGGTGACGGTGCGTTTCCACTGCTCCGCGCCAATGTTCGTCCACTCCTCGACCTCAACCTCCTGCACGCGCGTCACCCACACGTCGATGCTCCGGCCGTCCTCACTCTGCGAGGTGTGCCACTCGCCCAGCTTGTCCGAGGTCGTGACCTTGCGGCGCAGCCAGCCCTCGGCGTGCCACTCCTGGGTGATGCGGGTGACCTCGGCGTCGGCCAGCACCCGGCGCACCGGCTCGGCGTAGGCACTGGCCCGCGTGATCTGTTCAGTGAGTGCCTGCGGGTACAGGCCGTCTCCGTAGGTGTAACTGGTCGCGCGTTCCTCGGTGAGTTGCCAGACCTCGGCGACATAGCCGAACTGCCCGCCGGAGTAGATCAGGTCCCCGGTTGGCACCATCGCATGCGTGGTGGATTCCTCGCGCCGGAGCAGGCCGTCTTCCTTGACCTTCTTCCAGGTCGTGCGGCTCTCTAGACGCTGCCGCCCATCGGCGCCGTACCCCTGCACGGTGGTTTCGCCACTGAACGTGGCGTCCCGCAAGGCCCCGAAGTCTGAAGGGTCGGTGACGTTGCCGTCCTCGTCGCGCTCGGGCGGCAGTGGCGCGAGGCGTTTGCGGGTGCTGGCCCCAGTCAGCGTCACCTTGCGCGGCAACTGGCGGTTGCCGTTGCCGGTCGCCGCCTCCGGGTTGACCTGCTCGATGCTCAGCCCCGTCAGCAGGTCGCTGGGCAGCTCCAGCAGGCCAGGCGTCTTGGTGGCCTCCTCGAGCGCCTCGCCCGGCCCGATGTAGGCCCGCCCGAACTTGATGACGACCTGCCAGCCGATGGGGCTGAGCAGCTCGTCGAGGACCTGGACCGGGGTTTTCCCCTTGACCTGAAACGAGGTGCCGACCAGGATGCCGCCGTTGAACGGTACGCCCGTGTCGTCGCTCGCCCAGAAGAAGTCGCCGCTGTAGGGCAGTGGGCCGCCCAGGACGAACGGCAGGCCCAGGGCGCCTAGCGCGAGCTGGATCACCGACTGCACCGGCACATGCCGGCGGTCAGGTGGGGGCTTGACCTGCCGCTGGAGCCCGCGCAATTGGCGCCGCAGGATCTTGCGGGTGGCCGGATCTTTCGTGGCGTCGAGGCGCTTCTGTACGGCCTTTTCCGCCGCAGCCTGGCGCTGCCGGGCCTCCCGCTGGGCGAGCGCATCATTTCTGGCCTTGATCGCGCGCTGCTCGTTGGTCAGATCGTTTTCTCTCTCCCAGAGGAGATATTCCTCGGTGAATGGGTCGGCTAGGGTGCCGTCCTCCTCGGTGTCGGCCGCGCTCAGGTCCGCCGAAGTGGCCTGGGTCGTCCAGCCAGTTGGCGTCTTGGTGTAGGTATAGGCCAGCGCCCCGAACGGCCCATAGGTCTGCCGGTAGACTTGCTCGCCCTTGCGCACCGCCACGGTCAGCAGTAGCTCGCCGGAGAGGCCCACCCGACCGCGCAGGGTGGCGTCCAGACGGGCAGCGGCCTCAGCCTCGCGCAGATTCACCGAGTAGTTCGCCGCCTCCTGCGGTAGGCCCAGGTGCGTCACCACGTAGGCCGCGCTGCCCACGCCGTCCGGCAGGGGCGGTAGGGGGATGGTGTTGGGGTCGAGCGTGGTCGCCGAGACGTAGACGCCGCTAAAGGCCCGGACGCGCGCCGTGGTGGCCGTGACGACCGGCCCGGAAAAAGCCCGCTGCACCGTGGCGGTGACGACCGGGCCGCTGAAGACGCGGGTCTTGGGCGCCCTGCGGCCCCGGCCGCCCAGGATCAGCACGGGCATGGGTCACGCCTCCAGGTCGTAGGCGATACCGGGCTGGGCCATCAGGGGGCGGCTGCTCAGTTCGGCGTCTGGGGGCACGGCCAGGGTCAGGGTCACGGTGCCCTCGGCGCCGGGCGCGAGATCGCCCAGGGAGAGCGGGGCGGCGCGGCTGAAGCTCTGGCTCCCGGTCATGCCGCTGATCCAGTCTTCGAGATCCACTGCCCCAACGGGTCTGACCGTCAGCACAGCGTCCTCGGCTGGCGCGTCGCCGACGTTGCGGTAAACCCAGGTGAGGCTTTTCTGCGCGCCCGGCTTGACGTTCCCGAAGGGCACCTGCCCAGACAGCAGTGTCACGCCGTCCGGGGCGTACCAGTTGATTTGTGCGGCCATCAGGGCTCCTCCTGCATGAGCTTGAGCGAATAGGTGTAGAGCAGTCGGCCGGTGCCGGGCACCTCCACGAACACCGGCCGCTCGGTGAGCACCCCGGTCCAGACCCGCTCGGCCTCGGGATCGCTGAGGGTCTCGCGGATCGTCACGGGCTGCCGGGCCGCATACGCCGCCTCCACCGCTTTTTTGATGGTCAGAGGCACGGCGTAGGTGTCCGGTGGCGCGAGTTCGACACGCCACCCACCACGCTGATCGGCCTGATAACGGCGGGTGGCGCCACTCAGCAAGACGACCTCCTCCTCGGCCCAGATCGGATCGAGGGTCAGGCTGCTGCCGGGGGGAACGGTCTCAGGGGCGAGAGCGATGCCCTGAATACTCAGGGCTTCGTCGAGAATCATCAGCAGTCACCTGTCCCAATGAGGTCGCCGCGCCGCTGGGCTTCGGCCATGATGTCGTCGTAGAGCGCGCGGGCGTCCTGCCCCGGCTGCGTCGTGATGTTGATGCCGCCCCAGCTGTGGTTGACCGTGACGTGCTTGCTGTTGTCCACCTTCTGCGCAGGCGGCGGCGTGGTGGTCGGTGCCTGATAGGGCCGCAGCGCTTCCTGGGTGGCCACGCGCACCGCTTCGACCAGTCCAGCGCCGTACCTCTGCGCGAGCTGCGTCTCCAGGGCCTGCTGCTGCGCTTCGGAGCGTGGGGCGATCCGGGGGTCGGTGCTCCCACCGGTCGCCTCCCGGACGGCCTTGCTGTACTGATTGCCCGCTTCGGCCAGAGACTGTTTGACAGCCCCCTTCAGGCCCGCCGTTGCCTGCGCCAGTTCGTCGCGGGCGGCCTGGCGGCGTGCGCGCTCCTCTGGACTCAGGCTCGACTCGGCAGCGCCCTTCAGACCACCCAGCAGATCGTCGACCTTCTGGCCGAAGAGTTGAACACCGCCCACGAAGGTCACCGTCGCCTCGGCCTCGGCCTTCGCGGCGTCCGCCCTCTGCTGGATTCGGTCAACCTCACGGTCCCCCTCGATCCCCAGCCGGTCCACCTGATCGGCCAGACTGCGGACGGTCGGCTCATCGCGCAGGTTCACCGTGACGCCGTTCTTGCCGAGCAATTCGGCCTGCTTCTTATAACGTTCCTCCTGCTCGGCAAGGGTCCGGGTCGCCGTGGCAATGGCGGCCACATCCCCCGAGCGCAGCGCGTCCTGCAAGCCGGCGATGGCGGTCTGTCGCCGCCGCTCGATGGCATAAAACCGGTCGAGTTCGAGGTTCGGATTGATTCGCGCGCCCTCTCCCTCTCCGTCCACCGCCTTGCGCAGGCTCGCGCCCGCGTCCTGCACGGACTTCATCTTGTTGATGACGTCCTGGTAGGCGTCGCTGATCTTCTGGATGGCCGACCGCTGCCCAGCGAGCGCCGAGGTCAGGCCCTCGGTCGCCGATTTCACGGCGCCGGGGTTGCCGCGCGCCACGGCGTCGGCGTACTCACGCTCGGCCTGAGCGACCCGGAGCCTCGCGGCCGCGAGAGCGTCCTGCGCCGAGACCAGGGACCGCGCCTCGGCCGAGCCGCCCGCCATCTCGGCGCGCAACCCGCTCTGGGCCACGGTGAGGTCTTCGAGCACGGTGCGCCGGGCACGCTGGGCCGCCTCGACCTGGCGCTCCCCCTCGGCGACTTCACCCAGCAGCTCGATCTGCTGACTCAGCAACCCGGCACGGTCCTCCGGACTGGCGCCCGACGAGGACTGAAGCAGGCTCCGGGTGAGTTCGAGGCGCTCCTGGCTGGCACTCAGGGCACGCTCGGCGCTGGCCACTTCGTCGTCGGCCAGATCGCCGATAACGGCCTCGACGTCGCGCTGCTTCTGGGTGGCGCCGAGTAGATCCTGCGCCGCTTTGATCTGCGCGCGGGCGTACTCGCGCTGGGCGCTCCGGAGGCTTTCGAGCTGCCCCAGAACTTCCTTTTGCGATGACGCACTGGCCTTCTGGGCAGAGACGTTGGCTTGGAGCACCGCCGTCTCTGCCGACACCAGCGCCACGCGGGCGTTGGCCTGACCCGTCAGGGCCTCCTCGACCTGCGCGCGGCCACTGGCCACCGACAGGGCCGCATTGGCCACCACGAGTTCGCGCTGGGCCGTCTCCAGTTTGAGCTGGGCCTGGGCTTGCTCGTCCTCGCCCAGCCCCATCAGGGCCAGCGACGCCGCCCCCTGGGCCTGGAGCAGTTGCAGGCGCGTGCGCTCCTGCGTGATCGGCGCCTGGATCAGCCGGTTGCGGGCTTCGAGCACCGCCACCTGCGCGCGGATCGCCTCGGTCTCGGCCTGCCGCTGCTCCGAAGGATTGCCCTCCTGGCGCATGACCGCGAGCCGCTGCCGGGCGATGTCTTCGGCTTCCTGCGCCAGTCGCAGGCCCTCCTGGGCCTGGACCGTCTCCTCCTGGCTCAGGCCCAGCAGCGTGGTCCGGAGCTGGCGCTGGGCCGCCTGGAGGCCGAACCGTTCCTGCTCAATACTCAGGGGCGCCAGTGCGGCGGCCACCTCCAGGTCATGGATCTGACTCAGGAGGTTGGCGCGCTCGGCCAGCAACTTGTTGTACTCCTCCTCAGATTTGACATTGGACACCTGCCCATCGAGCGCAGATAGGCGCCCATAGGCGTTCTCGATACCCCGCTGGCGGGCCTGGGCGGCAGCGGCATCACTCCTGGCCACCTTCTCGGCCAGTTTGCTCTCCGCGTCCACCCGGTCGAGGACGCTCTGGGTCAGCGCGCGGGCGTGCTCCAGTTCCTCGCGCTGGCGGGTCGCCAGATCCTTCTGGAGGACAGCACGCTCGCGGCGCAGGTCTAGGATCTGGCGCTCGTGTCCCCCCTGGGCCGCGAGGGAGGCGATCTCACTGCTGAGGTCCGCGACCCGCTGCCGGTCGCTGGTGTTGAGCAGTTCCAGCGACCGGGCGCGGTCCCGGTCGGAGGCCGCCAGTTCGAGCCCGCTCTGGAGTTCCTCGCGTGAGAAGGAGGCGGCCTCCTTCTCGTAGGCCCGGCGCTCGCCCGCCAGGCGCAGCAGCTCGTCCTCGTTCTCGCGGAGGTGCTGGGCGGCAGCCTCCTGCTCCTCACTGCCCTCGGCGGCGTTGTGCCTGCGGGCCTCCCAGTAGACGCCATCCGCCGCCAGAACGCGCTCGTAGCCGTCCAGGGTCAGTCGCCCCAAGTCCAGCTCGCGTTTGCTCAGGCTCAGGTGGGCTGACTGCGCCTTGTCCGCACGCTCGCGGTAGTACCGCGTCTCGGCAGCGGTCTGGGCCTGGGTACGCTGTGCCGTCGCTCGGGTCACGAGGTCGGTCAGTTCCCCCTGCCTGCGGGTGAAATCAGCCGTGTCCTCGGTGGTCGGGGTGGCCACCTTCCCGTAGGCCTTCCGCAGGTCGGTGAGCTGCTTCTGGGCGCCCTTGATGACGGTATCGAACGGTCCCGCCGCGCTCTTCCGGGCCGCTTCGAGCGGGGTCTGGGCGATCTCGGCGAGCTGGGTCCGGAGATCGGTCGCCTGGACCCGCGACTCGCTCAGGCGGTCGCGGAAGTCGCGGGCGTTCTCGACCATCTGGCCGGTCACACCTTCGATGGCCTTGTCGAGCGCGTCGGCCAGCGGGGCGTTCCCATCCGCGAGGGCCAGCGCCCGGCGAGCTTCGAGGCGGGCCTTGATGCTCGTCAGCTCGGCGCCCGTCGCCTTCCCGATGTTGGCCAGCACGCGGTCGAGGCCACGCTGTTCCAATCGGGCGACGGCCTCGTTTTCGCGTTCCTTCTGGCCGATCACGGCGTCGGAGACCTGGGTCCGGGTCTCGATCTCCAGCGCCCGGAGAGCCGCGCCGTACTTCTCGCGGGCAGCGAGTTCGAGGGCACCCCGCTGGTTTCCGCTCTCGCGTGATGCACGCATTTCCTCGGCGTAGTCCTGGGCGAGCTGGGAGGTTTTGATCCTGCTGCTCGCCTCGGCGATTTCGCGCTGCTGCTCGACGATCTGGTCACCGTAGCGGCGCTCGGCGGCGAGGCGGCCCGCGTTCCCGTCCGCACGGTTCAGGGCCGCGTTCCGGGACTGAACGAGCGCGGCCAGCCCCGCTTCCGCGACCTGCACCTGGGTCTGCGAAGCGGCGATCTCTGCGTCCAGCACGCGTTTGTGGCGCTCGCGCTCCAGCTCTTCGAGGTCGTCGTTCGCCTTTCTGCGGGCCAGCTCGATCTTGTCGTCACGCTCCCCTTCCAGACGGACGACCTCGTCGTTCAGGGCCTTCCGCTGGGTGGGGTTCAGGCCCGAAGCGTCGGCGTTCTGCTGCGCCTCGGCGATGCGGCGGGCGTATTCGTCCTTCAGGCGCGTGGTTTCGAGGGTCAACTCGGCCTCGCGCCGCTTCCTTCCCTCCTTGATGAGCGCGTTCTGCCCATCCTGGATCTCGCGCTGGCCCTGGAGAGCAGTCCGCTTGTTTTCCTCGACTTGGCGGGTCACGAGGTCGGGAACCACTCGACCCTCGGCCGTGTCGAGGGCCGAGGTCAGCAGCTTGCCCTGAGCAGCGGTGATTTCGCCCTTCTTGACGGCCTTTGCGATGTCCTTCTCGAACTTTTCGAAGCCTTTGCGGGCCTGCTCCAATTGGCGTTGGAACTCGGTGGTCTTGGTTTCGCCGAACTGCTGCCCCAGCTCGCGCAGGCTGGCCTGGAGGCTTGCGTAAGCCTCGTCCTGATCCTGGGTGCTCTTCACGTCGCCGCTCTTGGCGGCCTTCGCCTTCAGGATCGCGGCAGCCTGGGCATTCATGGACGCGATGACCCGGTTGTTCATGTCGACCTGGCGCTGGAGATTGGCCAGTTCCTGGGGGTCGGTCGTCGTTTTGCGCTTCTCGACGATCCGGGCATTGCTCTGGATCGCGTTGTCACGGATGCGGAGCAGCCCGGCATATTTCTCGCCGCCCTGAGCCAGGGCAGTGGCGTACTTCTCCTCGGCCTTTTTCGTGATGCCCGAGAGATCGTTGGCGAGCTGGGTCGAGGCTTCCTCAGCCGTCTCCTTGCTGATCCCCAGGATGGCGCGCATGATTTTGCCGTCCAGATCGTTGGTTTTGGCCTGATTGAGGAAGGCGAGCTGAATGTTCTCGCCGATGGTCCCCTTGCCCTCGCCGAGATCCACTGCGTTGATCTGGAGCCCGATGGTCACGCCGATGGCCGCCGCCCCGAGGATGTTGAGTCCGGCCTTCAGGGCGCCCACCTGCGCGAGCGCCGTGGCCGCGTTCTGCTTCAGGAACACGAGCTGGGCGTTGTAAACCGCCATGCCGCCCGCCCCGGCGGTACCCGCAGCAGCCGTGCCGAACAGCTGGGCGTTGACCCCCATGACGTTGGCCCGCACCAGCAGCAATCCCTTGACCAAGAAGAACGCCGAGCCCCCGACGATGAGCAACTTCGCGCTGATGTCCTTGAGGGGGGTCGGGAGCTGGTTGAACACGTCCAGGGCGCCCGTGAAGCCCCTGACGAGCTGCGCGAGCGGCCCGATGAACGCCTTGCCGAACGCGATCTGGAAGCGCTGGGCTTCGATGCTCAGGTCGCTGAAGCCCCCGCCCAGGCCCGCCTGGAGGGTAGGCAGGTTGGCCAGTTCTTCCTCGGTCTCGGCGATCACGAGGTTCGTGGCCGCCTGAGCCTTCTGGTACTTGTCGAGCTTGTTCGCGCTGACGTCGATGGTTTTGCCGTACTGGTAGTAGAAATCCGAGAGGTTCCCGGCGATACCAATGGAATTTAGAAAGGCGCTGTTCTGGCTCTGGATGGCGTCGGCGAAGATCTGGACCCCGTCCGCCGAGCTGCGACCACGGGCGATAGCCGAGGCCCCGGCACGCTCCAACACCGTGTAGGCCTGTTCCAAGTTGAAGCCGTTGCGCAGCAGCACCTGGATGGACTCCTGGGCCTGCGAGGGCATGATCTTGAGCCGCTCCACCAGCCGGTTGACGACCTTCGCGCCCTCGTCCATCGTGATGTTCTGCCGGCGCAGCTGCGACTCGAACAGCAGGCTGCTCACCCGCGCCGCGTCGCTGAATTTCGCCATCTGGGCGAGCCCGTTGACCGGTCCCTGAAACGCGCGGAACTCGTCGAGCGCGCCGCCGACGCCGAGCTTGACCTGCGAGGCCAGCCCGAGCCTGCTCATCTGCCCGTTGGCACCCGCGATGGTGCGCTCGGCCTGCGCGGCCGCGAGGGAGAGCTGCCGCAGTTCCTTGCTGCCCGCCGGCAGCCCCTGGGCCAGCAGCTGCGCCTGGTTTTTCAGCGCGGCCATCTTGGTGGTCAGGGCCACGACCTCGGCCTGGGTGGCCGGGCCAGTCCCGGAGATGAACTGGGCGCGCACCGTCGTGATCTGGTTGCCGATGTCCTTGATCTGCTCACGCAGCCGGCGCAGGCTTTCGGGATCTCCGGCCAGACGCGGACCCTGTGACATCTGATCGAGGGCCGTGCGGACACGGTCGGTGGTGCCGCTCAGGCCGGTCAGGATGCCTGACAGGCGGGCGCCGGCCCGGCTGCTCTGGTCGAGGCCGGGGGCCAGCGCGTTGGCCTGGGTGGTCAGGCGGGCGAGGCGTGTGGCGTAGGCGTCGAGCTGCTGCTGCGAGGCGCCGTCGCCCAGACGGTTCATCTCCTGCTGGACCACTTTCAGGCGGTTGGAGATGCGGTCCATCTGCGTCTCGGCCGGCGTGCGGCCGCTGCCACTGCCCGAGCCGCTGCCGGTGGGCAGGGAGGGCACGGGGCTGGGCAGCTTGCCCCGGCTGCGCCAGATCTTGTCCAGGGCCTTGTCGACCTGATCGAGCGCGGTGAGGGTCTGGGAAACTTCGAGCACCAGCTCGTCGCGTAGCTGCGCCATCGTGTGCACCTCCTGTCAGGGCGAGTGGATAGGGTGAGGCATGACCGGACAACCCGCGCCAACCGGCCCTGCGATTGGAAAAGGCACCTGGGCCTTTATCCTGATTACGCTCGGTCCCATCGTTGGGATTATTCTTTTTGCTATGACCACGCCCAATAAACCTTCCAAGCCGCCGATTCCTACACTCGCGGAGATTTCTCGTGCTCGCCTGGAAGAAGTGTGCGTCTTCAGCATCTATCAGAAGACAGGCAAAGAACCCAGGAGCGCACTCAGTGGATCTCCCGTGTTCAACGAGGACAGGTGGACCTGGGACAGCATGACCGTCCTCTCGGACAACAAACCTGTCGCGTTTCGTTGTGTGGTAACCGGCACGAACGCGTTCGATGCTTCTGCGGCCCTCGCTCTCTATTAAGTCCAGAGCTTCTGCATGAACGCCTGCACTCGCTCATGCGTCTTGAACTGGGCGAAGCGCAGGCCTGGGCCGATGTAGGGGCCGGGCAGTAGGTAGGCCCGGCCAGAGCGCCCAAATTGCAGCAGGCCGCCCGGCGGCAACACCTTGAGGTAAGCCTCCAGTTGCGCGGGCGACAGCTCATAGGGACCGGTCCCATACTCGATGTGTGAGGCGTAGGCGGCCCGGTCGCCCAGCTCGACGGTGAGCGACCCTGAGCCGGCCGTGCCCGCGGCGTAAAGCTGCCTGAGCAGTTGGCCGGTGCGTTGATACCGCAGGCCGGGAGCGGTCGCGTATACGTTGGCGGACAGGCCCCGCTGCGCCTGACTCAGCCCGTCCTGCGCCGCCGCCGCCGCGAGTCTGGGGAGCTCGCGGGAGAGCGCCTTGCCCCGCTTCGCATACACCCCCTTGCTTCCCCGCTTGACCTTAGGGTTCACGTTTCACCTCACTTCAACAGTTCGTTGGCCAGGCGCTGGGTCTCATGGGCCTGACGCTTCTGCCGCTCCTCGGGCAGTTCCTCAGGAGGCAGGCCTTGGCCCAGGCGTTCCAGATGCCGAACGTGGCGCTCGTAGGGGCGGTCGAGGATCTTGTAGGTGCTTTTCATCGGCGGAAGCGTCCCCACGACCTCCTGCCCACGGTTGATCTCGTTGGAGGCTGCTCGGTCGCGCATAGTCTCGGCACGCTCGCGCGATCGGCGGCGGGCTAGGGCTTCGAGCCGAGCTGCCAGTACTTGCGGCGGCGTGACCTTTACCTCAGCCCAGGGCATGTATTCCAGCGCCTGGTCAATCAGGCTGAGCCGAGGTGTTCCGCTAGCAGCGCCTGTCTCACCTTGTCCGCTTCCAGGCGCAGGCGCAGGGCTTTTTTTGCCAGATCACCGAGGCCATTCACTTCCCAGATGGCTTCGAGGAGGTCGGGGAAGTCGCAGGCCTTGACAAGGACAGCGTCCTCTGGGCGGGTCAGGCTGAGCTGGATTGAGCGGGTGAGCAGCGCCATGCTGTCCTGACTGGGCATCGGCGGGGGCACATCGCGCAGGCTGGCGGTCAGCGCGTCAAGCACCGCCTGAAAATCGGTGGCGTGGGCAGCAACGTCGGCCAGGCCCCAGGCGCTGACCGTGACCGTCACGCCGCTGCTGAGAGTCACGGGGCGGGTGTAGTCCGGCAATTTGGTCATCTCGTGTTGTGAGGGGCACAGCCCGCCCCAAGCGGAGCGGGCTGGTGAGGAGCCTGGGCTCAGGCCTCGATGTAGGTGGCAAGTGAGGTGGCCAGCAGGTTCACGGCTTCCTCGACCCGGTCGTTAGGGACGTCGTAGATCACGCCGTCCGGTCGCGCACTGGCGAAGTCGCCCAGGATCACGGGCGGCGCCCAGGCCCGGTTGCTCAGGGCGGTCATCACGAACTGGTAGCCGTCGTATTCCTGGATGGTCGGTTCGTCGTCGCCGGTGATCGACCCGTTCGGGAACACGCGGATGATGCTGCGCGCGCCGTCCGATTCCTCGGTGCTGGCGATAACGATGAAGGCACCCTCGCCGATGTTGGCGTCGTTGCTGTAGGCGCGCACCGCGTTCTCGTCCACCGTGCCGGCGTCCACGAAGGTCACGGTGCCACTCTCGACCGTTAGACCCTTTTCAGTGGGCCATGTCGGCTCGGCGGCGTCCGTGGTGCCGGCCTTCGCCACGCGGTAAACGCGACCACTGTGCTCGATCAGGGCACCCAGCACCAGCGCCGTGCTGGCAGCGAAGGCATTGGCGGCTGCCGGAGTCACGATGGCCTTGCTGCCCAGGAACCACTCGCGCACGGTCAGGTCGCCGGTCGCGCTGGTCTGGAAGGTCAGGCTAAAGGTGCTGTCGGCGATGGCCTTTTTGTAGGTCTTTCCCCGACCCTTACGGTTGCCAGTCAGGTTGCGTTCGGTGTTCTCGCGGGCCGGGGTGGCGCTCTCGATCACGCCGAAGTCGGTGAATTTGCCGCCGTCGCCCTTGCGGATGCCGTAAACCTGGCGGCCGGCGGTCGTGATGTTGGAGGCGTCGAGAACGTTAGGGTTGCGCAGGAGTGCGTTCTGCATAGTGTTTTACCTCGGGTGCGCGGTGCGCACGGAGAACTGAATAGAGATGCGGACGCTGCCCGGCTCGCGGGTGATGCGGGGCGGCGTGGTGACCTTGGTGCGGCCCCCAGTGCGGGGGGTGCCGCCGAGCGTGCGGCGCACCAGTACTAGAAGGGCGTCGGCGGCCGCGTCGGTAGCTGCAATGGCGTCTACGGTCGCCCAGTGCTCGTCGTACATGCCAGAAGTGGTCATGATCGGCTGTGGGTCGTAGACCTGCACGTACCCTTGTGGGTGCTGCTGGAGGTAGAGCCCCAGGCCGCGCTCGCCCTTGCCGACGGCGGGTCGCCCCTGGACGTCGAGAGGCGCGGCGTCGAGTGGCACGTTGAACTGCTCAGGCAACAGCACCGGCACCTGCGGGGGCAGGGCGGCGCGCAGCCGGTCGTGCAGGTCCTGAGCAATGCTCACGGCGGCCGCACCACTGCCGCGCGGGTCCGGCACGCCAGCTCGTAGGCCCGCGCGTCCTGGCCCTGCGCAGCCACCATCAGGCGGTCCAGTTCGGCCGCCGTGTCGGCCACGCTGCTCATCCCCGCGATGTAGAGGTTTCGGACGCTGCGGACCTGTGCGTAGAGGTCGGTCATCAGGGCCTCCGGAGCACAGCAGTGCCAGTGCGCAGATCGGTGAAGTCCGAAGCCTGCGACCAGTCCAGCACCTCCAGCGTGCCGTCGTCCCACGGTGACGTGGCCCCTGGAAAGGGCATGGTGTCCTCGGGATGGACCTTGAGCACCCGCAGGTCCCGGTAGGACACACCGTCCAACTCGGCAGCAGTCGCCTGGAGGCGGGCCACCGCGTCAGGCCTGAGCTTCTGAGGGTCCTGCACGCTGCACCGCACCTCCCAGGTGTGCTCACCCCGGCTGAAGGTCAGCGTATGGCGGAACATCTCGGGCGAGTACTGGGCGACCGCCCTGGAAGCCTGCTTGCGCAGCCGCTCCAGCTGGGGACTGCGCCGGAGGGTCGAGTCAGCCATCAGCCAGCCCCCAGGTCCCGAACTCCGGCGCCGGGTTGGCCGAGACCTGCCCGGTCAGCGCCGGGATCAGCCCCGCCACGGCCTCGGCCGCCTTGAGCCAGGCTTCGACCTGCTTCACGCGCGCCATCACGTCCTTCTCCACCGTGATGTCCCCCTCGGCGCGGAACTTGTCCGCATCCAGCATCAGCTGCGCCTGCCAAGCACGCAGGGCCAGCACCTCGGTGTGCGCCGTCCGCTGCTCGGCCGAGACGCCAGTGCGCTGGGCCGCCAGCCGCTCCCATAGCCCCACGCGCCGGGTGAAGACCGCCTCGTCCAGGGCCAGGCCCTCGGCGGTGAGACCGTAGCTGCCCTCCAGGTGGTCGGCGGTGCTCATCACCTCGGGATTTTCCGAGTCGGGCACGCCGGCTCACCCCCCCTGGGTGGGGTCGCCCGGCTCGCCAGGAGGCGGCTGGTGGCCCTCCGGCAGGGTCTCCCCCGGTGCCGGTGCCGGGGCGCCCGCCTGGGGCTCCCCAGCGGGCTGTCCCGCCTGCTTCGTGGTCCAGGCCTCGACCAGAGACACGATCTTCACCGCGTTCTCCTTCTCGATCCCCTCGACCGCGTCCAGCTGCTCCGCTGTCTTGCCCTGCAGGGACTCATAGGTGCCCAGACCCGCCTTCACCAGCGGCCCCCGGCGCAGGAAGCTCGTCGGCAGATCCGTGCCAGGGGCAGCGGGGTGCAGTGCTCGGAAGGTGGTGAGTTCCTTCCGCGTGAGCGCCAGCGTCTGCCGGTCGGACAGCAGGCTGCGCAGGGTCGCCGGCAGATCCTCCACGGGCAGCGGCGCGTCCTTCGTCCCCAGCAGGGCCAGCGCTCCGGTCAGGGCCAGCGACTCGCCCTGCAGCATCTTGATCGCCACCCGGGCGTGGGTCACCGTCGCCGGCACGCCCTCCTCGGTGGCGAACTGCCCGAGCAGCAGCTCGAAGTCGGCCTGCGCCTCCTCCAGCTCGCGGACCCTGTCCTGGGCCTGGGCCAGTTCGGCCTGCGCCTCGTGCGCCTGCGGGTTCTCACGCTTGGTCAGGTCGCGGTCGCTCAGCAGGTACGTCCCGGTGTACCGGGTGACCAGCTCGGCGGACACGTCAGTCCCAGCCGGGGGAAACTTCGCACCCGGGTGGTACCACTGCCCACCATAGAAGAACGATTCGATGACGTTGAGGGGCTTTCCATTGGTCATGACAACTCCTTGAAATCCCCCCACAGACCTTGTGGGGGGATGGGGTGAACGGTTGGGCTCAGACCGTGTTCTTGCCGCTGACCAGCAGGATCGCGGTCTTGTCCTTGACCTCGGCCCCGGCCACGTCGCTGACCTTGGTCTCAATCACGTGCTCGCTGAACGAACCCATGTTGTCCAGCTCCACGATGTTCGGCAGGCGGGTCAGGATGCGCGGGCCAGCCGCGAACAGGCTGTGCACCGCGAACTCGACCGGCTTCTTGTTCGGGTCGGCCGCGATCCAGTCGAGGTTGCTCTGGTTGGGGAAGTCGCCGGCGTCCACCGGCAGCTCGCCCATGATCTCCTCGACGTTGATGTTGGTGTTCGCCGCCGGGTTGTTCGGGTTCATGCGCTGCACGTCGCCCGACGCCCCACCCACGATGACCACGGTCGCCGTGCCCACCGCGCGGTTCGCGGTCGCGCGCCAGTAGCCGGGCGTGTAGATGTCGGTGAGGGTGCGCGAGTAGGTCGCGCCGTCCACGGTCTGCTGGCCGAGGTAGGCCGATGCCGCCTCGATGTTGTCCATGTTCGGCCCGAGACCGCCGTCGGGCAGCCGGATGAAGTTCGCGCTACGGCGCACGGCGTCCACGATCAGCCACGCGCGGGTGCGGGCGGCGTTCTGCCCCAGCTCGTAGATGAAGTCGCCGTACTCGTCGAACTGGTCGTTCAGGATGGCTTCCCAGGTCAGCTGGCCGCCCTGCTCGAGGTTCATCATCGAGTAGTTGGTCCCGCGCGCGATCCAGCTCGTCTGGAGGTTGGTGGTGTTCTCCGAACGCACCCGCAGCAGGCGCTCGGCGAGCTGGATGCCGCTGCGCGTCTGGATCGACTTGAGATCGTCGCGAGTCCGCCGGTTGGTCAGGTCGTACAGGCTGGTCTGGAACGCCGGACGGTTGTCGAGCAGCTCGGCGTCGCGCAGCGTGCCGACCGCGTAGGCCAGGTCGCTGCTCACCAGCGTCTCGGCGATGCGCACCGTGTTCAGGCCCATCGCGCGCAGCTCACCGTGGTGCCCGGCGAAGCCGTCCACTGCGCGGTTGTAGGCCTCGCGGTCGCGGCGGCGCAGGTCGGCGCCCTCGCGCAGCGCCTTGCGCACCCGCTCCGTGCCGAAGTAGCCCTCGTAGAACCGGGTCTGAAGGTTCAGTGCGAGGGTGGTGACGGTCAGGCGGTCAGGGTTGACGTCCTTGAGCTGCGGATTGGTCCGCACCTGCTCACGGAAGTAGTTCTTCAGGCGCTCGATCTGGTAACTGTTGCTCATGCTCGCCTCCTGGGCGGGACAGAAAAAGGGGAACGGCCGGCAGGGGCTCTGCCGGCCGCGCCAGGGTGGGGGATCAGTTGCCGAGGATGCCGACGCCGAAACCGCGCACCGGCTCCGGCAGGGGGATGACGAAGCCGATGTGCTGCACGTCGGTTCCCGCCGAGGCCAGCGCGCCGTTCACGCGGTAGACCTTCTGGCCGGGCGTCGCGCCGTCGAAGAGCACGCCCAGCTCGGTGCCCGGGCCGGTCGCCAGCAGGTGGGTCAGGCCGGGAATGTCGCAGCTCGCCTCGCCGTTGCGCAGGCCCTGGGGCACGCCGGTGGTCTGCCGGAGCGCCGCCGTGGCCCGCGGAGTGGTGGGGAGAACGAGCAGGTCGCCCACGCGGGTGGGCACGCCCTCCAGGGTGCCCTCGGGCACCGGCAGCTTGAGCTTCAGGCCGCGGCCGTCCGGGGCATAGGTCAGCAGGTTCTTCATGTGGGTTGCCTCCAATGGCAAGAAGGAAGTCCCCTGCGCGCAGCAGGGGACCAGGGTGGTGCAGGGGACCAGGGTGGTGCAGGGAACTGAGGTGGGAGAGGGAGCGAGTGGTTCAGCCGCGCATGCGCAGGATGTACGGATTGGCGGTCAGACTGGCCGCCGACTCCTGGCTGAACTCCAGGGGGGGCGTCGCACCGTTGTCGCCGATCGGCAGCTTCGGTCCCTGGGTGGGGGTACGGGGCGGAAGCACGCCATTCACACCTTCGCCGGCCAGCTCGTGCGCGCGGATGGCGATCTGCTGGGTGAGCAGCGCCGTGGCCGCCTCGTCGCTGTCGGCTGCGATGGCCGCGGCCACCAGGCCCTCGCGGAACTTGGCGTTCAGGTCCACGGTCTCGCCGCCCACTTCCAGCGGGGGCAGCTTGGGCAGCGCAGCAGCGTTCAGGGCCGCGTCGACCATCGCGGTACGCGACTCGGTGACGCGATTGCCTTCGCTCAGGCGCAGCGCCGCCTGGGTCTGCGCCAGCTGGGTCTGAGCGGTCACCAGCTGACTCTGCGCCGTGGCGAGCTGGGTGGCCGCTTCCTGGTTGGCGTGCCCGTCGCGGGCGGCCTCTTCCAAGGCGATCAGGTACTCGGCGGGGTGGTCGGTCTTGACCTGTTCGAGCGTCTTGCCGAAGCGTTCGAGGAGCGCTTTGATCTTGGGGTGCATGTAGGACTCCTTGCCCGGTACCGGGACCGGGGGGGTAGGGGGCGTGATGGGCGTCGGGGTTGGGGTCGGCGTCGGGGCGGCTGGGGCACGCTGAGGCGGGGGGCCATAGCCGCCCGACTCGGCGTAGACCTGGCCGCCGCTGTTGGCGGGAAGGGCTACAAAGTCGATGGTCAGGAAGGCGAGGTCGTCGCCCGTCACCGGGATCTCCAGCTCCGGGTCGATCATGCCGCTCGGATCGGGGATGCCCAGCTCCCCGAACGGCACCCACTCCACGCTGGAGTAGCCGTTCGTGCTGATGCCGACGAACACGCCGTCCTCGTTCAGGGTCTGGATCAACTCGCCCGAGGCGGTGCGGGTGTAGACGCCCTCGCCCCACACCACGGGCTTGCGGACCCGGATACCGGAGTCGGGTGGAAACTCGACATCCTTCTCCTCGATACCCAGGGCAGTCCAGCGGGCGGCCACGGCGTCCAGCCGCCCCTTCCAGCCGTCGTCCCAGCCGGGGTGTTCGAGCAGGCCGGTGAGCTTGCCCTGTTCCATCCAGGGCGTAGCGCGCGCGATGGCCGCCTCGTAGGCCGATCTGGGGTAGAAGCGGTAGTTGAGGTTGATGATGTCGCAGATGGCGATGTCGGCGCGGAACTTCACCAGTTCGCGCTGGTCGTCGCCGGTCCCGACCGTCTCGCGGCCGATGACCTGCACGCCGCTCAGGCGTAGCGGCGCCTCGTGCAGGCTGACGTTGCGGTCTACCTGGTGGGCGTGGACGCCGCTCTCGCGCAGCGCCTCGGGCGTGGGCCGGGGCGGGGGCTCGGTGCGGCTCTCCTGCAGCGCCGTCATGCCGGGCGGCACGACGAGGTGGGGCAGCGGGTCGCACAGCAGGCCGAGGGACAGCAGGTGGAGGCAGGGGCTTCGGTTCATGGGCATGGGTTCTCCTACTCGGTGGCGATGAAGGCGATGGCGTCGGTGTAGGGCACGTCCTGGTCGTCGGCCCGCAGCAGCAGGGTGTCCGCCTCTGGCGCCACGGCCTGGAGCCGGGTGTAGTACCCGCTGAGGGCGTACATCTGGCCGCTGCGGGTGCCGATGCTGAGCCGGGGCCGGTCCACCGCGCCTTCTGGACGGTGAACCCCGAGGGTGACCCGTTGGCCCCGGGTGACCGGCAGCAGCCAGCCATGCCCCAGGCCGCCGCTGGAGATCACGACCTCACCCGGGTGGGTCAGGACCGCGATCATCCGGGTGACGGTGACCTCGGCCTCGGCGTCCGCGCTCAGCTCCAGCCGGTAGAGGCCGCCGGTCGCCTCGGCGACGACCAGGGTCTGCCGGCCGGTGACCGCTTCCCCGCCCGCGTGGTCGCCGCCCGGCCCACTCAGCAACGCCCGGCACGGGTCGCTGGCCTCGACCTGCACTTCGAGGTACGCCCCGGCCGGCACGGTGAGGTGGTAGCGCAGCGGCGCGGTCGGCGTGACCACCCCGTCGGTCTCGCCCTCCCCCAGCACCAGGGCGTCCACCTGGGCAGGCGAGCCAGGAGGCGCGGGACCGACCCCGACCCGGCTGAGGGTGACCGGCCCACGCAGAGGCGTGAGGAGGTAGAAGCCGGGCTCCTGCAGGGCCAGGGGCGGTCCCTCACCCACGGTGCCCAGCGAGGTGCCGTCGCGGTAGAGCGAGGCCAGACCCTGGACGGCCAGGAGGGTGGACTGCCCAGGCCCGAGCGTGAAGGTGGCGCGCTGCCGGAGCTGGAGGGTAAGAGGGACGCCTCCTTCCGGGAGGGGTTGAGCGCCGTCCATTCCGGTGTAGAAGGACGCGCTGATCTCCAGACCGGTGGCCCACCCGGTCAGGGTCACGCGCGCACTCAGCGGCAGAGGACCAGGCAGGGTAATGGCCAGCGGGTGGCCCAGGCCCTGGACCTGCCCAAGTCGCTGGGCGCCGTCGAAGAGTTCCAGCAGCGGGGGGTTCTGGGATTCTCCGCGCAGTTCGAGGACCACCCCGAGCGCGCCGGGGGTCATGGGGGTGTTCAGCGTGACGTTGCGGACGACCGGCTGGGCGCTGGGGCCGGTGCCGCCGAGGTCGATGGTCAGATCGGTGAGACGTCTCACGCACCCTCCAACAGGAGGCAGGGACTGCGGCTCGTGTTCATCGGGCCTCCGGAACGGTTGCGGCCCCCAGCATGTCTACCGGGGGCCAGGGGAGAGGGTGGGTCTACTCGCGCAGCAGCGCCACGCCGAGGCTGCCCCGCATCACAGCCGCCTGCTGCCAGCCCACCGTGAACACCTCGGGGGCGCTGGCATGCGGCTGGACCCGGTAGCCCTGTCCGGAAAGGACACGGGACACCGAGAGCAGCTGGTCGGGCGTGAGATCGAAGCGGCGGAAGACGATGTCTACGGCGGTCAGACCGCTCTCGCTGCCTGCTGCCGTCCGGATCTCGCCGTACGCGTGGGCCAGGGCAGGGGCGATGGCCTCGCGGTTGCGTTCCTGCTGGGCCTTCTGCTGCTGGGTTGCTAGTGCAGCCGCCTGCGCGGCGCTAAGAGGTTCGTTGCTCACTGCGCTGCTCCTTCGCCCGTCTGGGGTGGTGGGGTCTTGTTCGGTTTGCCGGGGGCCGGATCGGCCGCCTCACCCTCGCGCCGCTCCTTTTCCAGGGCCGGGTCGTAGCCGAGATCGGCGGTTGCCGTTTCTTCACTGACCAGACCGTTCTTCAAGGCCACAGAGACGCGGCTGACGATTTCGGTCATCGTCTCCTCGCGGATCTCGGGGAAGACCCAGGGCAGCTCGATCCGGTCGATGGGCAGGCGCTTGCGGCTGCCCTTGACCGTGCGGAACTTCGCGTCCGGCCCGGCGCGGCGCTTAATCTCGGTGCGGAAGATCCGGGTCATCAGGGCTCCGAGCGCGGCCTGCCGCTTATTACTCAGGCGCACGCTGGGCAGGCCCATGCTGGCCGCCGTGGTGCGCGTGGCGTTGCCGCCCTCGCCCAGGTAATGCTCAGGCAGGCCGCCGATGGTCAGGCCCACCATGCGCAGGATCAGGCGCATGTCACTGGCCGCGTCCGCCGCACCCTGGCCGGGCCGCAGGAAGTCGATGGACTCGGCCACCTCGTCGTAGCGGTTGCCGGTCGCCGCGTCGGTGTAGCCGGGCCGCACCATGACGGGCAGCACGCCGCCCCGCTCCGGGAACTGGGACAGGCCACGGGTCTTGCGGCGCCACTCGTACACGCCGCCGTCCGGGTTGCCATTCGCGTCCACGCCGTTCGGGTCAATCATGGCCTGATAGACGGCCAGCACACGCTGCTGCACGTGGTGGACGTTGAGGCGCATGTTCATCAGGGCGATGTACGCCGTGGCGAGGTCGGCAGCCGGGAAGGCGACCGACCAGCCACGCGGGTCGTTCCATAGCCCGCCGAGGTGCGCCGCCCAGGCGAAGCTGCCCTCCTCCCAGCGCATCTCCGAACCCGTGGGGCGGTTCCAGCGGACCCGCTGCACCATCGCTCCGGCCGTGGCCCCGCGCGCCGTACTGGCGTCGACCGCGAAGCCGCTGAGTCCCACGTCGAGCATCCCGAAGAGGGCCGGCTCATCGCGGCCGGGCAGGCGGTCGCCGTTCAGCTCGGAGGGGAACACGGCGGCGATCTCGCCGTCGAGGAACCACTCGGTGATCAGGCGCTCGCTGACGAGTTCGGCGAAGCTGTTGGCTTCCCAGAAGTCCTCGACGATGGCCTGCAGGCCAGGATCGGCGAAGCGGCCATAGGTGAGGTTGTCCCCCACCAGGAAGGCCCCGGCGATATCGACCACGGCGCGGAACAGGCCGTTGGTGAAGTACAGGGCGCGGGACTGGTCCCGGCTCTGCGCGCGGCTCATGCCGAAGCGCCCGGCCACGGTGGGACTGTCGGCGTAGGTGCCTTCGTACCAGCCGGGGTCGAGTTGATCGAGGGCGGAGGCAGGCTTGCGCCCACCCCGGATCTGCACGGCCGCCTCGGTCTGATGGGTCGGAAGGGTGGAAGGCAGCGGGCGGCCGTACTTGTCGACGAGTTGCAGGGTGAATCACCTCCTCGTGGGGGTCTAGTAGGGGTCGTCGAATTCGCCGTCGTCCCCCAGCACGTCGCCGGGACCGACCTGCGCTGCTCCCCGGTTGGCCGAGGGCTTGGCGACATTGGCGTTGGCGTACTGGAGGTACTGACTGAGCGTGTCGATCTCGTCGGTGTCCGCAGCCGGGAAAGCCGCGAGCCGGATCTGGAGGCCGCCCATCCAGGCGTAGACCTTGGGGTGGGGCAGGAACACGTCCCCGGCCGCGACCAGGGGCGTAATGGCGCGGGCGCGCAGCTCCTTGCCCCCGTGGGGCATGACCGGGAGCATCCCGCCCAGCTTGCCCCGCAGGGTCTGCATGATGGCTGCGCCGAAGGCCTTGGCCTCAATCAACTTGCCGGCGATATGCGGCCAGCGGGTCGTCATCGCCTGGACCTGCACGATGCTCTCCGGCATGTCGTACAGGCCCCGGTCCTGGTCAAGCAGGTAGTGGCGCGCACCGATGCTGCCCCAGACCTGCCCCACCACTTTGGACGCGGACTTCGACTTGCTGCCGAAGGTCATATCCCAGGACTGCGCGGACAGGGTGAAGAGGCCAGGGGTCTGCCGCAGCTCCTCGAGCGTCCAGGGGAGGATCTCCACCGGGCACTCGTAGTACTCGTCATCGACCTTAACCATGATTGGCTGCTGCGCGAGCTCGGGCATGTCGCGCGGCGCCCAGTAGCGCCACCAGCGCGGCTTGAACACGTTCCCGTCCGCCGGTACCGGGTCCTGCTGGTGCTGACCCGAGTAGTCACTGAGCAGGGTTTTCTTCGCCTGCTCGATGACCTGGCGGGGGAACAGCTTCGGGAAGAGCAGCTCGCCCACCTCGGTGCGCGGGTCAGTCCACCCGATGCTGGTGGCGTGGCGGTTCTTGCCGTCGTACTCGCTAGGGAGACAGACGTGATCGTAGCCGCCCTCGGCGTGCTCGGTCCCGACGTTCGCCAGGACGTGGCCGCTGAGGTCCTGCTCGTGCAGGCGCTGCATGATGATCACGAAGGCGCCGTGCGCGAGGTTGTTCAGGCGGCTGCTCATCGCCTTGTCCCACCAGTTGATCACGTCCGCCCGGTACCCGGGGTTGGTGGCGTTGATCGCGCTGATGGGATCGTCCACCACCACCACGTCCCCGCGGTGGCCGGTGCTGGCGCCGCCCACGGTGAGCGAGATCCGGAAGCCGTTCTCCGTGTTGAAGTAGTAGGACTTCTCGTTCTGGTCGGCCTTGAGCTTCCACTTCACGCCGAAGCCCTGGTACCACTGCGAGGTGATCAGGTCGCGGCATTTCACCGAGTCGCGCACCACGAGGGCGCTGTCGTAACTCGTGAAGATGGCGCGCCACCAGGGGCGTTCCAGCCACGTCCAGGCGGGCCAGAAGACGTTGATGATGAGCGACTTCATATGCCCGGGCGGGATGTTCACCAGGAGGCGCTTGATGCCGTCGGGGGTGCCGGCGCCCCGGCTGATGGCCTCAAGGTGCTCACAGATCACGTCGATGTGCCAGTTGTGGATGTACGGGGTGCTGGGCTCCAGGATGGGCCAGCCCTGGCGCACGAACTCCGCGAGGCTACGTTTTGCTGCCCGCCGGAGTTTCTCCGCCCGCACTTCCGCCAGACTGGGCAGTTCCGCCTGCTGCGCTGGCGAGGATCGCTTCGAGCGAGTCGAGCGCGTCATCGTCTAGCTGCTCCAGCAGGCTGCCGGTGCGCTGGACCTGCACGGGGCCGGTGCCGTCCGCGCCGGTGAGGCCCACGGTGCGGCCGTATTCCTTGCGGTTGCGGCGTTCCAGGAACCACATGGCCGCGCGGGCGTCGGGGAGGGTGGTCTCCACGATGGTGGTGACGTCCTCTTCGAGCATGACCCGGTCGGTCTCCATGATCCGCCGCTCGTCCTCGTTGCCGGGACCGTAGTCGGGGTCGGGTTCCTGCTGCACCAGGTACTTGCGTTTGGTGGTCGTTTTGGTGGTTTTCTGCCCTCCTGCGGCGGCGTCCATGACGACCCGGAGGGCTTTTTCCTCCGCTCGGGCCTGAGCCTCCTTGCACCCCTGCGAAAATGCGGAATAGGGGGTGTCGGTCTCGGCGTCGAGATCGTCCTCGCCGCGCGCAATCCAGTCGTAGTAGGTCCGTTCGCCGATCCCGACCAGGCTGCACACGACACTGACCGGGTTGCCGCGCCGCAGCAGGCCGACGATCTTGGTATGGAGCTTCGGGTCGAGCTTGCTGGGCCGACCCGGCCCGTCTTGCTTCCTGGCAATGGGAAATCACCTCCTGGGTGACCTAGTGGGTGGGCCGGGCGGCGGTGCGCGCCACGATCCCTTCGAGGGCCTCGAGCTCGTCGTCGTCCAGCTGGGTGAGATCCAGCCGGGGCGGAGGCGGGTTGAGGGGCGCACCGTCCTTGCCGGTGACCTCCAGGCGTTTCTTACCCCAGCGCTCCGGGTGGCTGCGCTCAAGGAAGAAGATGTCGGCCTTGAGGTTGCCCTTGCTGCCCGCGAGGCGGATGCGGGCGACGCTCTCGATCTCGGCCGTGGCCTTCGCGGTCTTCACCGCGCGGGCGAACTCGACGTAGATCTGGTTCCGGGCACCGCCCTCCTCGGCGCGGTTCATCCACTCGTAGTACGTGTCGGGGTGGATGCCGACGTAATCACAGCTCGTCTCAATCCAGTTGCCCGCACGCAGGGCCTGGATGAAGCGGGCCTGCAGCTCGGGGGTCAGTTTCGTCTTGCGGCCGGGGCCGGCCATGATGCACCTCCTGATGGGGAGGCGCGGGGCCTCACCTCGGAAAATGGGGGAAAAGGAAAGGGGCGGATATGGGGGTAGCCGCTGGAATTGAACCAGCGCGGAACGCTCCATGACGCAGGGCGTTCCGGACCTTGCCACCACGCTGGCCGCCGCGCTCAGGTCCCGGAAAAGCGCAGCGGCCGGGGTGCGACAGACCCAGCGCCCGGCACGCGCACCCTGTCGCGGGGCGGCGTCCTGGGGGCGCTGGGCAGAGAGCTCAGGGGGTAGGCGCGACGAACGGCGGAGCGACCCGGCGCTCGAACTCAGCTTTCAGTGCCTCGAAGACAGCGGGTTCAGAGGCGGGGTCTTCAGTGACCACGACAGCGAGCTGTTCGGCCAGGACCATCGGGAGCGCCTGGATGGACAACTCGCTGTTCAGCCAGATCTCGGGAGCCTTTTCGAACGGGAACAAGGCAATCCCCGCGGAAGGACGATCCGCAGCGCCAGCAGGAAGGTCAGCACCACGTCTCCCCGCAAGCTGGCGCGGCGTGAACATGTGCTTGTCGGGCATGTACTCCACAACCACGTCGATGGTGGGGTGGAGGTCAGCAAATACGGTCAGCATCAGGGCGACAGGATCATTCAGCACGCTCGTCGTCATGGGGGTCTCCTAGGCGCTCAGGCCCGGTCGAGGATGGTGGCGCGGATGTGCCGGGCAATGGCACGCGTCATGAGGGGAGGCACGCTGTTGCCGACCCTCGCCCAGGCATTGCTGAAGTCCTTGACGGCGTCCCCCGACTCGGCGAACTGATAGGCGTCCGGGAAGCTGCCGATCCGCTTGAGTTCGGGAATCGTGAGCAGGCGCGGGTACCGCCAGTGGTACAGGCCGTTGTTGGCCTGCCCGTCGCGCTGCACGCCTACGGTTTTCAGGATCGTGGGCGAGGCCTTGTCCGGATGGATCTTCGTGTGACTGAACATGTGGCCCTTGACGTGCAGGTCACTGAAGTCACGGCCGGGGAGGGTCCGGCCCCAGGCGGTCAGGAAGTTCGCGTGGATCTGGAACCCGGTCGGGCCACTGTCCAGACCGCGCAGCGCCTCACGCACCGTCGGGGGGCACATCTCAGGCGCGGGCAGGGTGGGCGTGATGCCCAGGTCCTCGCGGACGCCGATGACGATGAGGCGTTCACGCAGCTGGGGCACCCCGAAGTACCCGGAGTTCAGGATGCCGGACACCGTGCGGTAGCCAGGGCCAGCGCCGCGCAGGGCGGTCATAGCCTCGTGGTACACGGCCTTCATCTTGCCCAGCGTCATGCCCTTCACGTTCTCCATCACGAACGTCTTGGGCGCCAGGCCGTCGAGCAGCCGCACGTACTCGCGGAACAGTCCATTGCGCGGATCATCAAGCGCGCGGCCGCCCATCAAAGAGAACCCTTGGCAAGGCGGGGAGCCGTCTAGGAGGGATAATTCCCCTTTTTTTAGACCGGCTTTACTGAGCACCTCGTCCACGCTCATGGCGGCGATATCGCCGTGGTAGATGTCGAGGTGCGGGTAGTTCAGGCCCAGCGTGTCGACCGCGTGGTCATCCCACTCCACCGCCTTCACTTCCCGAAATCCGGCCATGTGGTAGCCCGTCGACGAGCCGCCGCCTCCAGCAAAGGTACTGACGCACGTCGGCGCGTCCGGCGCGCGCTCGGCCTGGGCATCGGCCCAGTAGGCGTCCACGCGCTGGACGTACGTGTTGACCGGCCTCAAGGCACGAACGACTGCCCGCAGTGGGGGCAGGTCACGGCTTTGCTGCCCCCGCCCTCACCCTCCGGAGGGGCATCTGGCGCCAGTTCCGTGAACGAGGCGGGCAGCTCACCGTCAGACTTGGCGATCAGGGCCGCGAGTTCCTCGTCCGACCACCCCAGGCCAGCGAGGCCGAGGTCGGTGTTCGCCTGGATGTCGCGCAGACTCTCGATCAACCGGCGCTCGTCCCACGACCCCAGCTCGCGAGTGCGGACTGAAGAAAGCGAGTAGGCCTCGGCCTCCCCAGGTGCCAGGCGGACGTGCAGCACCGGCACCACCCACTGATCGTCCTGGATCGTCACCCGTTCGGGCGCGTCCAGCCCATCCTCCTGGGCGATGAGCAGGGCGGCCAGCACGCCGTGCCCAGCGACCAGCTGCCCGCTCGTGTCGTCGATGGCGAGCGGCTCGACGTACCCGAAGCGCACCACGCTGTCGCGGATGGATTCGAGGTCGTGCCGGCGAGGGTTGCCCTGCCAGACGATGGCCTGGAGATCGACCAGCGTGTGTGGCCGCAGCTCATGCGAAAGCGTTGGGGTCATGCGTTCATTCCTTTCTCGGCGCGCAACGCGTCGAAGCCCTGACCGTCCTGCCGCACGGCCTTCAAGCCGGTGAACTGCTGGAGGCGGTCCACGATGCGGTCCACGTACTTCGGGTCCAGATCGTTCAGGCACGCGGCCCGGTTGGTCTTGTGCGCCGCCACGCCGGTCGTCCCGCTGCCCGCGCAGGGGTCGTACACGAGCTGCCCGGGCAGGCTGGACGCGATCAGGAAGCGCTGCACCAGCCGCACCGGCTTCATGGTCGGGTGCAGATCGTTCCTGTTGGGCTTGTCCTCGTACACCACCGTGGTGGCCAGAGCGTCGCGCTGCCCCTCGAGGAGGGTGACCAGCTCGTCCCTGCTCATCTTCTTGTAGTTCGGCGTCTCGTCCAGCACGGTGGTCTGGGTAAAGTCGCGGTTGAAGAAGTGGCCGGCGCCAGGCTTCCAGCCGTACAGGATGGGCTCGTGACGCCAGTTGTAGTCCTGGCGGCCCATGACGGCGGCATTCTTCACCCAGATCATGGTCTGCGAGTACTTCCACCCCGCCGCGCGCAGTTGGCCGTGGAAGTTCTGCGCTTCGACCTCGGCGTAGGCGACGTAGATGCACGCGCCGGGCGCCGTCACGTCCAGGGTCGTCTTGAACAGCGCCCCCAGGAAGGCCTGGAACTGCTCGGGCGTCATGGCGTCGTTGGCGATCTTGAGCCGGTCCTTGGTCTTGCCCTCGTAGTCGACGTTGTACGGAGGGTCGGTCCACACCAGTTTGGCGAGCGCGCCGTTCATCAGCCGGGCCACATGCTCGGCGCTCGTGCTGCTGCCGCAGCCGACGCGGTGGGGGCCGACCTGCCAGACGTCGCCCTCACGGCTGACGACCTGCTCATCCTCGGGCAGCGCGGGCACCTCGTCCTCGTCGATGAGGCCGTCCTGGAACACGCCGTCTCCGAGTTCGGCCACGAACTGGGCGAGGTCGAGTTCGGTGTACCCGGTGCCCTCGAGGCCGCCGGGCGCCTGCTGGAGTTCGGTGAGCAGCTCCGCGAGGGTCGCCACATCGGTGCTGGCGATGTCGCTCAGGCGGTTGTCGGCCAGCAGGATGCGTTTGGCGTGGGAGGCATCGTCGGTCTGGATGTACGAGACCGGGATCTCGGGCATGGCCGGTTCACGGGCAGCCTTGACCCGGTGGTTGCCGGCGAGGACCTGGCCGGTGGCGCGGTCGACGATGACGGTGCCCCAGAAGCCGTTGGTGCGGAAGGACTTGACGAGTTCCTGCACGTTGCCGCGCCGGGGGTTGCGGTCGGCGAGGGTCAGGCTAGCGGGGTTGATCAGAGCAGTGTCAACGTTGAGGATGCGCACCGGCTCAGGGGCGGGCGCAGGAGCAGTGGTCAGGGGGCTCACCTCCAGGGCAGGCCAAAAAAACCGCCCCTACCGGAAGGGCAGGGGCGAGTGGAAGTTCAACGTTAGACTAAGGCGCGATTATACGTGTCAAGATAGGAAATCTGGACTTTGGTGTCAAGCTGGCTTACGGCCACACAGGTCCCCGACTTCATCGGGTAGGGGAAGCCCCGTCAAATACGTGAGCGGCAAATGAAGCTCGCCTGTACGATGGTGAGCATGAAGAAAATTTTGATAGGCGTGATCGCATTGACAGCGCTTGGCTTGACGGCCTGTGGGGGCGGCACCACCCCGCCTACCCCCGAGACCCCGGTGGTCACGCCGTCCTTCACTCTCTCTGACCAAGCAGTAACCGTGGTCAACAACGGGGCAGCGGTCGCTACAGGCATCAATGTCACCCGCACGGGCGGGAATACCGAGGCACTCAACTTCACCGTCACAGGGATGCCGGCTGGATTGGGCGTTGTGTTCGACAAGAGTCCCATCAGCGGCTCCGAAGCCCTCGCCGGACTCAAAGTCAGTGCGGTCAACGTGCCGGCCGGAGAGTACAAACTCACTGTCACTGGGCGAAGCCAGACCGTTACGGCCACGGCCAGACTCACCGTGACCGTAACCGGAGGTTCGACCAGCCCCACGCCTGTTCCCACTCCTGTGGCAGACGTCACCTACGTCTCTGCCGCTGCCAACAGCACGAGCATCTCGGTCATCTGGTCATCCGTCACCGGGGCCACTGGATACAAGCTCGACCGCAAGACGGAGTCCGGCACCTACAGCGAAATCACGACTTCGACCACAACCAGTTACACGGACACTAACGTAACCTCTGGTACCCGGTACATCTACAGGGTCCGTACGGTCACACCCAATGGCATCTCTGCGGGGAAGGAAGCGCCGATCGTGACCTTCACGGGTACTCCTGGTGGTGGCGGCACGACGTGCTGCAAGATCTGCCGGAACAGCAAGCCCTGTGGTGACACCTGTATCTCCTATGACAAGACCTGCCACACGCCGGGCGGCTGCGCCTGCTCTGGCCGGTCCATCATGTTCGTCAAAATCAAGGACTGCCCGGTCGTCACGGTCAACGCCCTGGGCGAGGAAGTCAAGATCGGGACGGTCGAGAGCTGGCTGAAGGATCGGACCTTGCTGGGCACGAAGTAACCGAGAGCCCCATGCAGGAGAGAGGCCGTCCAGGCGAATCCGGACGGCCTTTTCCGTGGAAACTCTTTCCCATTACAGTGGGCGGCGGCGCTGCCGTCTGGATACTGGATTAGCCGGGACTTCGTCCAGCAGATCGGCCACCCAGTCTGGCTCGGTTTCGAAGACCAGGGGCAACTGCTGGGGCGGAGGGGGGAGGGGAGAGAGGGTGCGACGCAGCGCCTCAAGGGCCTGCACGGCGCGCGGATAACGATCCCGCACCGGGTCGCGCAACAACAGACTCGCCCCATGTACCCGGTAGATCAGGTGGTAGATGTCTACCTTCGGACCACGCTTATTGGGCCGCTCCTCGTTGACGGTCTCGCTCCGGAGGTACACCAGCAACGCCATCAGGGCTCGCCAGCTATCCTCCCCCACCTGCAGGCCTGCGCGCCGTTCGATCTCCTCGGCGCCGTCCACATCCCACCGGGCTTCCTGCTCGTTCCATAGGGCCAGGAAGTGCAGCACCAGGCGCAAGCTGAAGCCGGGCTGTCCGGGATGCTTCGGGTCCGGGGTGTGAACGTCGATCCAGAACTCCTCCGCGTTCTGCCAACGCCCTTCGCGCAGGTCGAGTCGATGCTCGCGGCGATAAGCGCGACGGTGCAGGCTATGCGCGTAATCGGCGGCGTTGGCCTGCTCGGCGAGTTCGCGCGCGCGCTGCGGGTGCCCGGCCAGCACCTGAGCCACCACCTGAAGGGCGAGGCTGTGCGAGGCGCGGAAGGCCTGATCCATCTCGGCACTGGTGAGGTGGGGGGCCGTGTTGACCGGGCGGCGCCGGGCGTGGTCGCGACGGCCGTGGCCAGTCACTAGGGCATAGGCCAGCAGGTTGATCTCATCGCGCTCATCGCGCGTGGGCTTGTGCGCGCGCAGCGTCCAACCCTTGCGCTCCGTTCGGCCGACCGTGAGCAGCGCGCGGCGGGGGCAGGGGCAGACGTAGGGCTGGTAGGCCCGCGACGGTTCGATCACCAGCTCGCGTGCGGCGCAGCCGATGGCGGGTCCCGCAGCCTCCTCACGCAGGGTGGTCCCGCACCCCTGGACCGGGCAAGCCGCGAGGTTCCGCAGGGGAGCCGCTGCGCGCGCCTCGGGCGCCGGGGCAGGTGGGTCGTCAGGCAGCCACTTCGGCGCATCGGTCGCCAGCCCATCGACCTGCCGCGCCTCGGGCCTGTAGGGGTCAGGTCTCACGCCGGCTCCCCGAAAGTCCGGCGCCGGAGGTCGGGCGCCTCGCCGAAGGCCAGGATCTGCCGCGTGATCTTGTCGAGTTTCTCCGAGCAGCTCAGCACTTCCTCCATCGCGCGCCACGCGTTCTCGCCCCGGCCCATCGCCTCCAGGGTGACCTGCAGGCGGACCCACTGGCCGGTGCTCAAGCGGTGTGCCGGGTGGTCCGCGGGCAACCCGGCACGGTCGGGGGGTGGGGCACTGCCGAGCTGCTCGAGCAGGTCCTCGACCGCCTGATCGGTGGGCGGCAGGGTCGGGACGGCCTCCTCGGGATTCAGTTGGTCGACGCGCACCAGCTCACGGGCGAAGGTGGGCAGCAGGGCGGCCTCCTGGGCGGGCATGGGCTGCGGCGCCACTGGCTCAGTCGCCGGCGCGGGCTTGGGCTTCTGGGAGGCCTGCCTTTCCCCGCGGCGGGCACGCCGCTCCCGGTTCGTGTCCGACAGCGGCTTGGCGGGCTTTCTCTGGGGGGTTCTGTTGCGGCTCATCAGGTCCTCTGGTCGCGCAGTGCGGCGCGGTAGACGGCCCAGGACGGATAACCGGCCGCCTGGGCGAGGGCTTCATAGATCACGGGCAGGGCACGCTTGCGGCCCTCGGCGCGGGCCACGTCGCGCTGCCGCTTGGCCTCGCGCTTTACGGCGCTGATCGTGAGGCAGGGCGGCTGTGGCGAAGGGACAGGCTCGGCCTCCACGTCCCAGGTTCGGAGCCAGGGGCGGGGGTCCGTCACGGCTCCTCGCGCTCCAGATCCGGCCGGCGTACCCAGCCGAAGCGGCCGAGCTTCTCGTACCAGGTCTCGCTGCCCTTGACGGACTCCCGGTACGTCGCCGTGTCGGTTTCCGGGTCATAGCCCTCAAGGGTTAGCTCACGCCGGTTGATCTGCTGATAGTCGCCCTGGTAGGTGACGTGCTCCAGGGTGCAGTTGCGGGCCTCCAGGTCCTCGGCGCTCCGCGCGATCTTGGCGCTGTACACGCGGCGCTCGATGTTGGGCACACCGGGGCGCGCGCCCTTGCGCCGGATCTCCAGGTGCAGCACCGCGTTGAAGGTCGAGGAGGGGGTGGGGTCAGTCATGGTTTGGGCTCCCACTGGTTGCACCCGAAGTCTCTCGGGGTGGTGACGCTCAGGTCGAAGGGGTAGTACTCGTGAAATACGGTCATGCGCACCTCAGCAACAAAGACGCTCCCCAGACCACTGGGCCTGGGGAGGGAGGAAGCTGAACTGTGAGGAAGGGCCTTAGCCCTGCGCCTCGTGGGCCTGAATCCAGGCCATGACCTGCTCGGAAAAGCCGTCTACGTGCACCCAGGAGCCATAGCCCACGCCGTGCTTGTTCGTCGCCACGTTCACGAGGTAGCCCAGGCCTCTAGGATTGGGCACCGGATCATGGCTCTGCTCGTCGGTGAACACGATCAGGCGGTCGTGTGGGCGGGTGTTGATCTGACGTACGGCAGCGCCCAGATACGTCGCTCCACGTGTAGGTCCCAGCTCGTCACGCAGCGCGAAGCCCCGGCGTGCCCGGTGCTGACGCAGATCATCGCTGAACGTGTAGATCTCCACACTCTCGCAGAGCTCGCGGGCCAGCATCGCCAGCGCCGCCGCCGCGTCGTAGCGGCTGAGCTCGCTCTTGCTGCTCAGCTTCCCAGTCATACTGCCACTGGCATCCAACAGCAGCACAGTGTGCCCTACTAGCTTAGGCATCCCTTCCAGGCCCCGCAACATGAGGCGTTCGAGTTCAGGCTCCAGGGTGGGCGCCGCGCGCGCAGCCGTGATGAAACGGAAGGGCAAGACCCGCTCGGGGTTGGTCTCCTGCAGTGCCCGGCGTATACGGTCCTGCGCCACACCCGCTGCCAACATTCCCCGCAGGTTGCGCAGCAGGGCCAGCGCGCCGAGCTTACGCTCGTCGAGCAACCGGGCGAAGGTCTCGGCCTTGTCCGCCCCCGCACTCAACGCCACTTCCCAGGTATCGGGCGCCGCCAGCGTACCTTCCACCAGTGCCTTCCAAGTTTCCTCCTGAGCCTGGTTCTGCGGCGTGGGGTGGGTCAGAAACAGCACGTCGCGTAGCCGCACTGCGCCGTCGCGGTTGTATTTCGCCAACTGGTAGGCGCTGAACTTCAGGAAGGCGCGCGCTAGGCCCTTCTTGACCTGACCACTCAAGGGCTGCCGGCCATCCTTCCAATAGATCGCCAGGAACTCGGTCAGCTCATCGGGCCGCTGGATGACGGCCGCAAGTGTCTCAGCAACGAGGACGCGGTGCTCAGGCAGCCGGACCATCTCGCGCACGATCAGAAGGGGGACATGCCGCAGCTTCAGTTCAGTGCGTGCGCGGATTGCCGTCTGGGCGGCATATTCGGGAGATACGGCCTTCACGGCCTCCCGGATCTGGTCGGCGACCGTCTGGCCGTCGACATAGAAGGTGTTCTCCCACAGCAGGCAGCTGGACACCAGACGCGCAAGCTGCTGCTCAGGCGTGATGCGGCGCGCGGGGGCGCCCTCGTGCGTGACGTGCTGGGGACGATGTGCGGTGTTCAGTTTCATGGCGGCACCTCCTCGGAGGGCAAAAAAAGAACGCCGGGGGAACAGGCGTTCGCGGTATATCGTGCTCTACCAGTTGAGCTACGGCGCTTGCGCGACCGGCGGGACTCGAACCCGCAACCCCGTCATCCGTAATGAAGTAACCGCGAACTTCGCCACCCGGCGAAGGGTGCACTGAGGGAACGGACGGACACGGTGTTGGTTTCTTGGATAGAGAAGTAACCGTGCCCTTCACCACTCAGGCTCGCTCAGAGTACCGACGTGTGCTGGAAACCCCAATAGCGCTGTTGACCTATACGCGTTGGAGCCAAATGCTTACCTCGCGCGCCTACTGCGCGCATTCAGTGCATAGGGGGGAAGGGTGTGGTGCCGATCGGCGAACCGGGGTGCCCAGCGGTACTCGGTGAACTGCCCGGAGAGGTACTCGAGGGTGAGGCGGCGGGCATCGCGCCAGCCGCGCGCCACGTCGGCGTAGTAGCCCTCCCGACGCAGGCGCACCAGCCAGGGCCGTTGGTTCGTGCTCAGTTCCCCGTCAAGGGCCTTGAGCTCAATGCGCAGCCCATGCCAGTCCCCGACCGCCACGTCGAGCAGCAGATCCGGGTACCCGGCACGCACCCCCATCAGCTGGAGGCGCAGCGCCTCGGGGCTGTACAGGCGGCCGTCACGCCCAGTGCGCTTGGCCCTTGCGCCACCGTTCGGCGAGTGGTGAAAGCCCTCGAGGGCGGGCAGGGTGGGCCACGTCTCGGCCGCCCAGGTGATGAAGCGGATCTGGTGGGCGTTCTCGTCCCAGTGCTCTTCTTGGACCGAATGCAGCTTGCAGGCGTAGGCCTCGTCCTCGGCCACCGCCTGGGCCAGCAGCCTGGCCGCGAGCGCCCGGCTCACCGGCGCTCCTGGGCCAGCAGCGCGTCGGCCACCGCGTCGCCATGCGCGTCGCGCACCCGGCGCAGGAAGGGCGCGAACACCTGGTTCTCCCAGATGGTGTCCCGGCGCTCTACCCCAGCAGGGGTGAGGACGAAGCCCCGCGCGTGGCCGTGCTGCACGAACTCGACATAGGGTTGCCCCCCGGGCGGCCGCTCGATCAGGCGGTTCCAGGCCTTCACGGCCTGGTCAGTGGGGGTCTCGGGTTCCTTCCCCAGAGCGGTGTAATCCGGGTACCGCCCGCGGATACGGCGCAGCGCCTCGATGCGCGACGTGGGTGAGGTGCGGTCGTCGGTCAGGACGTTCAGGAAGTGCAGCTCGAGGGAAAGACGGGCAGGGACGACGGCGAGCTGCGGCAATGTGGGGGTCAAGAAGAAACGTTCTCCAGTCGGGACCTGGTCGAGAGGGCGGAGAGGGAAAGTGGAGTGGGGCCTACCCGCTGAGGCGCAGGCCTGCGCCGTACTCACGCACTGGTGCCCCGACCCATGCCGGTGAAGTCGCGGAGCTTGACCTTGACCTTGCGGCCGTCGGGGTGGTGCCAGACCAGCCCCTCCCAGGTCGGCCGCGCCTCGAGGAAAGCCTGCAGGCCTGCGAAGTCACGCGGCGCGTCCGGGACCGGCAGGTCGGTGTGCGCGACCAGCGTCGGGAAGCCCCGGTGCACGTCCACCTCGGCGCCGCCCTGGATCTTTGGGCCGATCAGCTCGTAGGTGCCGTCCGGGAGGAAGAAGCACTGCCGGTCCCAGGCCTGCACGTGGTACTTGCTGGCCGGGTCCTTGCGCAGCACCGGCACCCAGCCGGGCCAGTGGGTGGTGACCGGGTCGGGGTCCGGCTGGGCAGGCATGAAGTCGGGCGGGGGCACCTTGCCCTTGCCGGCGTTGAAGCGTTTGTAGAACACGCCGTCCTCGACGAGGCAGCAGGTGCCGTCGAGTTTGCGGTGCGCGAGGCCTTCTCCGGCAGCGACCCACTCGCTGCCAGGCACGAGCTCGTCGCGCGCACGGCGGTCGCCCTCGTAGGCACGCCGGAACAGGCTGGGGGTCTTTTTCATGGGGTCTCCGAGAACAGCGAGTACTGGCCGTGGATGTTCGCCAGGCGGCGCTTGCGGGCCGCCTCAGCGTCCTTGGCGTTGCGGGTGTCCTTCAGGTCGTAGAGGGGGGCGCGCCGCCATCCTGCATCCGGGCAGCGGAACGCGTACTCGGCGACCGGGTCAGCGGTGGGCACCAGGCCGCGCTCACGGAGCTTGGTCTTGGTGGCGAGGTGGGAGGGGATGAACTTGTACTCGGGCAGGTGGGGCACGGCACAACCTCCTGGGGGTCAGGAACTTCAGCGGGGCAGCTCGACGACGTGACGGGTGGCGAAGTGGCCGTCCGGGCCCCGGAAGGGACCGGCGATGGTGCCCCGGTACTGGGCGCCGCTCGGGAAGGGCATCCCATTGCGCACGAGTACGAAGGCGCGCTGGACGCGGGGCGTGAGGTCGGCGCGGTCGACACGCACCCAGATCGTCGGGCGGTGCTGGGGGCCAGTGACGCCGACGGCGACCACTTCGGCGTGGAGGGAGAGCGGGAGGGCCAGGGCACTCTCCACGAGCAGCTGATGCTCCTGGATGTGGTGGGGGTCAGGGGTCATGAGGTCCTTTCAGGAGGCCTAGGCGGTCGGCCGCGGCACTTCGAAGATGTGCCAGACGAACGGGCCGTTCAGGACGGTGGCGATGTAGGTGGCGTACAACGGCAGCGGTTGGCCTGTGCCAAAGACTTCGAAGGCGCGCTCGAGCGGCGCACTGTCGGGGTCGACCTGTATCCACAGGCACAGCTCCCCGTTCTGCATGGCGGCCATGCGGGGAAGGGCGAAGCTTGGCAGGGTCAGGACGGTGACCGAGGCCTCGTCCAGCGGCGTGAGCGGATACTTGTACATCACCTGGGGCACGGCGTACCTCCCTCAGCGCGGGTCCAGATGCTGCGCCAGTCACCCCGGTATCCCTGCTTGACCTCGGCGGTGTGCTCGCTGCCAGTGCTGCCGGACTTGATGGGGAGGCTGTGCCGGCTCAACTCGATCCCGGCCTCGGTGGCCGCAGCGCACAGCACCGTGTCGGGGTCGTAGTCCGTCCAGGCGGAGCAGCGGCCATTCCGGCTCAACTGGGCCTGGAAGTGGCGGGCCAGGGCAGCCTCGAAGCGGGCGGCCTCCTCGGGGGTGTGATACTCACGAGCGGCGAGGCCAACCATCAGGACGGCCGCCAGCCCGCCTGTGGCGCTGTCATCGCCGTTGTCCTGGGGGGCGATGCGGGTGAGAAAGCCCGCCCACCATGCAGCCAGGGCGAGCGCGGGGGCAGTGGGTTCAGTGGGGGTCAAGACAAGCCTCCAGGCAATGAGAAGCCCGCCTCGGCGCGGTGGCCGGTGCGGGCAGGGGGTGGTGCAGCAGATTGAGAAGCGGGTTAGGTTAAGGCGCGCCTACAGCGGCATAGAAGATCGGGTCAGCATGAACAGGACAACCGTACAGGTGGATCGCCGACCGGACATTCTGTTCATCAGTCATGTCCAGATCTGCCTCAGGCGTCCACAGACTGGAGAACAACTCCCGGCCCTCCAGATGGAGACCCGGCAAAATCTGGCGGAGCCAAGCCCTGGGCGTGAACTCCATAGGTGCACTGCCCTCAAGCGGGGTCAGGGGGTAAATGAAGGCGACATCGTCCAGCTCAACAGCGGCATACCGTGTGGGACCCAGCGTTGTTTCGAAGCACTTCACCTCCTTAGATTAAGGGATGATGTAGGTTTCTAGGATGAGTCATATTCTCAGACTCGGGGTGTCACACCCCCCATTACCGGCCTAGAAAAGCGCTTCACCACGGACCTCATCTGCGCCCAGCGGCGCCGGCCCCAACCGCCAATATCGTCATCGGACCAGTCCAGCACCGCCAGGAGCTGGCAGACGTCGAACACCACTGTCGTCAGGTGCCCCCCCGCTCCGTTCAAAAGGAACATCCCTGGCAGCAGCAGCAATGGCCCGAAGCGGTACACCATCCCCGCACTGGGCTTGCCCATCCGCCGGCACAGCACCCCGTACCCCATCTGCCCCAGCGCCACGATCAGCAAGGTCAGCAGCAGCGCCCGCACCCCGCCCACCTCGTCGACCAGAAAACTGATGGCCGTGCTCAGCATCACCAGCCAGAACCCCACCATGAACCACTTGCTCTGCCGGGGCGTCACGCGGACACCGCCCGCCCCACGATGGGTTCCGCCTGGTCAAGGCCAAACACGCCGGTCATCCGCTCGTCACAGCCGTCCCGGACCTTGAGCACCCCCCGAGGCAACTCGCCCGGGCGGGGACGCAGGCCCATCGCTTCCAACTCGTCATGGGTGTGCAGACCCGCGGGGGCCTGCTGCCGGTACATCGGCGTTCTGGTGGTCATCGTCACCTCAATCCGCAGCATGGCGGTTCCTCAGCCGGTACGTACTCAGCCCGTGGGTCAGGCTCTCCCGGCGTGCCCCCAGCATCGCCGCCAGGGCGTACTGGGAATGGACCCCCACATCGATCAACTCGCCCAACTGCTCCAGGCGCTCGGCCAGCGGGGCCTTGCTCCGCAGTTGGTGCACCCGCACCAGCGCGGTCGTGAACTCGACCTCCCGAGGGGAGGCCTCCCAGGACACCGTCGCGTCCTTCTCGCCCAGAAACGTCTGTGCCGGCGCCAGCCACGCCATCAGCTCCTCGGGCAGGGCCCCCGAGCCCGGCCACACCACCCCGGCCGGCAGCAGCACCGTCTCCTCGATGCCGACCACCACCACGACCCCCGCCCGCACCAGAAATCCCTGGTCAGGCTTCGGCCCTTCCAGCGTGCGGTTGTAGGTCACCTACACCACCTGCTCGTAGTTCCGCTGGAGTTCCAGAAGGCTGATTTCCTGACCTGTGCTGAGCTTCCGGCGTCCTCCGGTGGTGGCTTCGACCTGGACTTCCTCGCCAACTGGGCCGCCCTTGCCTGTCACGCGCCGCCACGTCGTCCCGGCCGGGACCAGGGGAGAGGGGGCTTCGGGCTCCGGCGTCGTGGCCGGCAGCGGGGCGCTGCTGGCCTTCAGGGTTCGCAGCTGGGCGGCCACCGTGCGGTCCACGTTGCGGCCGTTCCCGTCGTCGAAGCGGATCTTGTACCGCGCCGCGTTGACCTCCAGCACCACCCCGAGCGTCAGGGTGCCCACCTGGTCGGCGACCGTGCAGCGCTGCCCGGTCTTGAGCTGGGGGTCCTGGCTTGCGGCCGCCGCAGGGACGCCGCTCTCGGCCGGCGCCTCGGCTTTCACGGCGCCGATCAGGCGGTCGAGGCCGCGCAGGGCCAGCGTGATCATGTTCTCGCTGCCCACCTCCGCTTCCGCCTGGGCCAGCACCCGGACCCGGTCGATCTCGCCCGGCTCGAGGTGCAACCACCGCGAGCGGGGGAGCTGCCCCGTGCGCGTTTTCTCGCCCAGGTACTTCGTCAGCGACTTCCCAGCCAGCGCTTTCAGGGCGCGGTAGGTCGGGCTGCCCGGCTTAGCCGCCGGGCGGTCCAGCAGCCCGGCTACCGGCACCACGGCCTCCAGCCAGTCCGGCCGCGCCGCCGCCCCGCCGCCCGGAACCTGTTCAAGGGCCGTGGCCTGATCGTCCTGGCGTGCAGGGGGCTGAGTCTCGTCCCGTAGTTTCTGAGGGGGGTCCCCGGACGCGCTAGCGGCCGCGCCGTCAGGCGAGCCCAGGCGGGCCAGTGCCGCCTCCAGCTCTACCGGGTCGACTGGAGCCGTCGGCTGTTCGAGGAAGGGCAGGTCCTCAGCGTGGGGTCCAGGCCCAGCTTCCAGCGTGACCGGGTTCCGCAGGCCTTCAGGGTTTGGGCCAGCGGCCTCCCCCGAGGAGGAGCGTTCCGGTGAGGTCGCGCGTGCGTGTCCAGAAACGTCGTCTACTCCTCTGCTCGAAGTCTCTGAAGAGATCTTTGAAGAGATCTCTGTATTTGTATCCATTCTATTCGGGATACGTATCGCGTCTATTCGGGATAGGGTATCCATTCTATTCGGGATACGTATCCCTTCTATTATGGATACCCCCCCCTCAGCCGGAGCCTCTGCCGGGGCACCCAGTGCCGCAGTCATGACGGCCGTCGCCGTGCCGGATACCACTGCTGGGATGCCCTCAGTGCGGTCCTTCTTGACATTCGGTCTGGGCGACTCCGCGACCCAGAACCAGCCGGGCGACCCCGGTTCGTCCGCCTTGAGCAGGACCTCCAGGGCTTCCGGTACTGGCTCGACGAACATCACGTTCGGAATGGGGCGACCGTTGTTGCCGGTAATGGTCCGGAACTCCCGTGTGATCAGGCCACGGTCGACCAGGAACTTTACGGCGGCCGTGGCCTGGACTTTAGAGATGCCCAGGAGGTTGGCGTAATAGGCGTAATCGCGCTGGAGCTTGTCGGCCGCAAACTTACGGGTAACACGCAACACCTGGCCGGTCATTTCGTCGCGGTGGTAGGTGGGGCGGTACCAGTACAGGTCATCGGCGTAGATCATGATCGACAGGTGCTGGGTGACCCCTTTCTCACTCTTGAACTCGCGGCGGGTGAAGAAGCTGTGCGGGATGATGTTGCCTTCGAGGTGCAGGCGTCCAATGGCCTCCACCGTGGGGGTGGGCCGTTGCTCGCGCGTCATGGCCGGGCCTGCGGGTGAAGGGGACGTGCAGGGCTGGCCGTGCGGCCGCTTTGGCCGCTGAGTTGTTGTTCTGTGGACACTTCGTTTCCTCGGACGGTTCCACCTCTAGGGTGGCGAGGGCCTTCCGCTTTCACGGATTGGGGGTTGTACGATTGACCCCAGCACATAGGCCGTCTAAACTATGTGCAGGCCGCTAACCCGTCTGGGTCAGTTGGTTCAGAGCCCGTTCAAAACTCTGGTAGCTGTTGAAGGTCCTAGTGTTCTCAGGCACTAGGGCCTTCGCCTTTCAGGCCGATGTCATCGGGGCCTTACCGGGGTAGGGGCAGCTTACCAAAATTCTCATGCTAAAGCTGCGGCAATTCGCGCGCGCTTCCAGGCTTGAAGTTGGGGGCCGAATTTGCGTCTGAGCCAAGAGATTTCCTCCAACAGCTCTGCTCGTTTCATTCCCTTCACGACGTCGTCCCGGATGTCCATTCCCCAGGGGCTCAGGCCCGCCCGCCAGGGGGCGGTGCGGTCGACGAGGGCGGCTCGGATGGCGTCGTCAGGAAACTCCGGGTCCTCGGGTGGGGGCGGAGGTTCAGCGTCATCCTTCGCCTTGGCCTTGACTGGGGCCTCGATGAGCGGGGGGTCTTCGGGTTTGAGGACGAGGTACCAGCGGTGGCCGCGTTCTTCCCAGCTCGTGCTCCAGGCGAGCCAGCCGGTGGCCTGGGCGACGTGCTGCCCGTCCTCGTCGGTGGGGCGGCCGCCTGGGCGGCTGAGTGCGATGAACTCGCCCTCGGCGGTGCCCACGCGGAGGCGCAGGCCGTCCTCCAGCGTGTGGGCAGGCTGGGAGCCGTCCTCCCGACTCTGGCTGAGGAGCCGCATCAGGGTCTCGGTCAGCGTCTCCGGAGCCGGTGCACTGGGGGAGGCCTCGAACAGCGTCACGAAGCCTTGCGGTGGAACTCAAGAACGAACTCGGCCTCGGGCAGCGTGGTCGCGCCCAGTGGGGTGAGGCGGATCGTCTTGCGAGCGCTGTCCTGCAGCTCTACGGTGACGAGGTCGAGTCCGGCGAGGGCGTGCAGGGCGTCGTAGGTCTGGCTGAGGACCTCGTGGGGCTGCCGGACAGCGTCCGCGACCGCGCGCAGGGGGGTGGGGTCCGCGGTGACGCCTTTGAGGGCACGGCACAGGCGGAGGGGGAGTGCCGTCTTCAGAACGCGCAGGTAATCGGCGCCAAGCGGGGTGAGGCGGTAGCGTCGGCGTTGGCTGCTGCCGGTCGCACAGAGGTAGCCGTGGGCGACCAGACGTCGGCAGGTGGTGTACAGCGAGCGGATCGGGACGGCCGTCACTGCCCGGCGGCGCAGCTGGTCGGCCGAGTAGGTCTGCTCCAGATCAGCGGCCTGCAGGAGCGCCTGAAAGAGTGGTTTACCCAGGATTTTCATGGGTCTCCCTCCAGCAGCGGTTCGGTGTCCCGGTAGGAGTCGATCTGCTTGTCGAGAAAGTGGGTGGCGTCGTCGTACTGATGGGTGAGGAGGTCGCGGTAGGCGGCGATGCCGAAGCGGTCCTTCAGTCGTCTCCAGGCCTCGGCGTAGTGCGTGCGCTTGCCTCCCATGAGGTGGGCGAGTTCGTGGACACGGCGATGGATCTCCTGAGGCTGACTGCCCTGAATAGGGCGGCTGCCGAGGGCATCGGCAATCTCCTGGCGCAGCTCGGTCTTGACCTCCTCTTTGGTGAGGGTGGCCTGCTCCCGGATGGCCAGGATGGTGTTCCCGGCGAACCGCTGGAGGAAGTCCATGCCCACGGCCCCCTGGAAGGTGGCGGCTGGGGGAAGGGCGCGGCGCTTGAACTCGGCGAATGCTTGGACGAGCTGGCGCTTCATGGGGACGGTGGTGTCGCTGTTGCGGACGAGGGTGAGCAGGAAGTAGCACTGCTCCTCGTTGAGGAAGGCGATTCGGATGGGCTTGCCGCCACCGGGGGCCGGTCGCGTTTCAAACGCGATTGCTCCGATGGTCTGGAAATCGTTCACGTAATCGTCGAGCAGGCTGAGGACGTTTTTGTGGTGATTGTTCATGACGGCCGCGAGGTCTCGGCTGTCGATGCGGGCCTCCCCGTGGAAGGCCTCGATGGCGATGCTGGTCATGGGGGGCTTCTCCTTCAGTCCGGTGACTCCTGTGGGTGGTCTCGGTGCCAGGCGGGGCGGTCGGGTTGCGGACTCCAGCCACTGGCGTGGTGCAGCTGCTGGCGGGCGGTCTCGCGGGCCTGGGCTTTGGCGAGGGCGAGCTGCTGGATCTCGACGGTGGCCCGGAGGGTCAAGGCCTCGTTCTGGTGTTTCAGTCCCAGGGCTTGAGCGTGAGCGAGGTCGTGCTCGAGGTCCTCGGCGCGCTGCTCGGCTGTCCGGGTTTTCTGCCGCTCAGCGAGCGCCCAGACGATCATCAGGAGCGTGAAGGCGGGGAGGAAGGCGTCCACTTAGGCCACCAAGCTCTGGGCTTGACCCGCCCTTGACCAGGTGTCGACGCGGGCGAGGGCAAACTCGACGAGCTTGCGGGTGATGCGGCCTTCCACGGTGAGCTGGGCTTCGAGGGCGGCGAGGGTGCCGGTGCAGGCGCGGCGGAGGGTGTCGAGCTCGTCGGGGCTGAAGGGCGGACCACTGGCGAGTCGGGGGATGAGCTGCTCGATGCGGTGGAGGTAGGCCTGTTGCTCGGCGGGGTTCTGGCGGCGGCCGGTGCCGTAATAGCGAGCGGTGGCGAGGGCGACGTGGAAGGTGTGTTCGAGGTCGGGGGTGTAGGTGCTGGGGCCGGGGCTAGGGGCCTCGGCTGGGGGGGTTGGATTCATGGGGGGTCTCCTCTGTTTTCCTGTTCAGTCAGGTTGGTTGGCATAAGTAGTCTTACGGGAGATCCGCTGATCACCTCCTCACACCACCGCGCTACCCTGACCGCTATGACCTTGGAGCTGATGGCCAGCAACCTCACTCTCCAGGCTCGCGCCGACCGCCTCGCCGCCCTGGAACCCGAAGCCCTGCGCCGCGAAGGCCTCCGCGCCGCCCGCGACGCCGAGTTCGAAGGGCTGTGGGCCCTCACCGAGGCCTACCTCGTCACCCGCAGTGGCCGAGGCGCCCGCGTCAGCAAGAACACCCTGGAGAGCTACCGCATCGGCCTCCAGACCTTCCTCACCTGGGCCGGACCGGCCGGAGTGAGCCTGACCCGCCCCGGCCCCAACATGGGCTTCCGCTACGCCCGGCACTTGGAAGCCAGCGGCCTGGCCCCCAGCAGCGTCCAGACCCGCCTCGCGGCCGCCCGGGCGCTCTACGCCGCCCTGCGCTGGAGCGCCGCTGTGGACGCTGCCCCCTTCACCGACGTGAAGGCTGCACGCGACCCGGTCCCGAAGTGGGAGAAGCGCAAACCCTACGCTGACGAGGATGTCGTCACCCTGCTGATGCATGCCGGGCGACAGGAGGCGGTCATCGTGGCCTTGGGCGCGCACTGTGGTTTGCGGGCCACAGAGATGACCACGCTACTGCGCAAGGACATCCACCTCGACGCCCCGGAGCCCTACCTGATCGTGACCGGCAAAGGCCAGCGCCGACAGGCCGTCCCGCTCTCCCGCACCGCGCAGGCCGTGCTCCGGAGCTGGTTGACCAACACGCCGCACTACGGTCCGCACGTGCTGACCCTCCGGACCCGTCAGGGCGTCGAGAAGGCCATGCAGCGCACCTGCGAGGAAGCGGGAGTGCAGTACGAGGGCCGCGAGGTCCACGGCCTGCGTCACACGGCGGGAACCCGCATCTACACGGAGCAGAAAGACCTGCTGGCCGTGCGCGACCACTTACGCCATGCGGATATCACCAGCAGCGAGGTCTACGTGAACTACTCCCGAGCGGGCCGTAAAAAACCGACGAGCGAGTGGTAAGGACGAAGGGGGGCGGGGCGGTGACCGCTGCGTAACGCAGCAGCTGCGCCTGCCACCAGCGCATGGCGGCCGAGGGCGGGTCGAGAAAGTCCTCGGCGCTCACGTTCCAGCCGCCCCAGCCCCAGCGGCCCCGCGGATGTGGGTTGGCTGGGAGATGTGGCCCGGTCACCAGCTGTGCGGTCAGACCTCCCACGGCCACACCGGCACATAATCGTCGATCTCGCAAAAGCTCAGCCTCCATCTCACCCACAGACGATTCAGCCAGGTATCGGGCAACGTCCGGTCCATCTGACTACTCACCCAGACTGGTGGTCTGGGAACGTGCCGGGTGCGGACGAGAGAAGGCTTTTCCGGCCACTTCAGTTTCAGCCGCCCAGTGGTCAGATCGTCATCGTCCCGGTAGAGCAAGGTGGCGTCGTAATCTCCTTCGCTCACGAGCAACTCCGCGACCGCCTGAGCAAGCTCCGGGGGAAGACGACAGTGCAGCTCGTGGGCCGTGGGGGCGGTCACCGCGACGAGGATGTTCGTGATGTGTTTGGCGTAGCGTCGCACGAGGTCCGGGTCCGGGTCCCGCCCTGGCGGCCCGAGCGCGGTGGCCTGCTCAGCCGTCAGCAACATCGCCGCCCCTGCACGCGCGGCGGCCGCGCCTTCCGGCTCTTGAGGGTCTGCCGGATCTGTCGACCCAGGCGCACCCGCTCCGGCCGGAGCAGGGTGTCCGGCGCCTGCAAAGTCATTCGAGGGAGGGCGTAGGCCCCGGTCAGTCCCAGCACCAGCATCAGCCACGACTTCTTCACTGTTCCTGCCTCCTCTTCTGGCGGGCCTTCTTCTTCGCGGCTTTCCGGGTCTCCGGATTGCCCTTGTTGCGGCGTTTCTTGCCCCTGGGAGGTGACTCTGGAGCGGGCAGTGGGGGCGGCGTGGGGACGGGGCCCTCTGAGGGCGCGTGCTCCCGCTGGCGCCAGACCACCGGCTCCGGTCGCCGCAGCGGCGCGCGGGATACGGTCACCAGCACGCGCTCGCCGTTCGCCACGAACGCCGCCGCGTACCCGGTCACGCCCTCGACGAGCCCCGCCTCACTGATGAGGTCCGCGCGGACCTGCTGGAGGGTCCGCTTGATGTACCCACCCTCCAGGCGCACGCGGTACACCGGGATATCCAGCGCCATCTGCCGGAGCAGCGCGATGCCGGTCGCCGTGTCCCTCTCCCCGAGCGGGTGGTAGAGCCGCTCGGCCGCGCCGTGGCGCATCGCCTCCTCGAGGGAAATGGACCGGAAGGTCAGAAGGCCTCCACCCTCATGGGGCAATGACCTCCAGGTCATGTCCAGGGACCGTGCTCAGGTCCACCTGTCCGTCCGGTTCGATGAGCCCCACACGGGCGCGCACGTGGTACACCGTCCCGCTGGGACTGAGGTTGTCGCGCACGATCTCCCAGAGGTCCTGTCGGAGGCGCTCGAGCGCTCCCTCGGGGCCAGCGCCCAGGGCGACGAAGCGGTGGGAGGCCAGCGCCCTGGCATGCGCCTGTACCACCTCCCCAGGATGTGTGGTCGTGACAGCCGTCGCCTGCGCCAGATGGGTCAAGGGCGGGAGGGGGGCTGGGACGACCGGCGCGCCCTTCGCGCGGTCCACAATGGCCTGAAACTGCGCCTGCCGCTCGCGGGACTCGCTCATCGCCTTGCGGAGATCTCCGAGGCGGTGACCCTCGGCAAGCTCTACGAGGACATCGAGCGTCGCCGGGTCGGGGTCCAGAGCTTCGACCACGTCCAGCAGCAGCTCCAACTCGGCCTCGTCGACCGCCTTGCGCTGCTCGTCCTCGTAGATGCTGATGACCCCACTGGCGAAGTAGCTGGGCTTACTGAGCTTGTCGTTCGTGATGGCGCTGTAGACCTCCGGCACCTCGTTCAGGACGTGGCTGTACACGCCCAGCTCAGTGAGGACGAGGTCCTCGGCGATCACGCCGTCGCGCGTGATGATCGGCCACCAATATTCGCGGACTTTGGCGTCCCAGGCGGCGTTCTCAGCTTTGCTGGCGTGTCGCTCCGGGCCAGCATCCTGACCGCCGATGCGGTGGTCCACGAAGGTGGCCGCCTGCATGACGGCGAGGGCACTGGCCGTCCAGCCGTTGCGCACGCCGTCGCCCAGGGCAGTCCAGGGCGGGGTGGGCTTGCCGTCATAGGTCAGGCCGCCGCGCTCGGCGTTGTACGCGTCGAAGGCGATCTGCCCGAGCGGGCGCGTGTCAGGTTGCTCGGTCATGGGTACCTCAATGGGGTGAGAAGGAAAAACACCGTCCAGCACGGGCACGGCGAATGGGGTGAAATGGGGGCGAAGGCCGGAATCGAACCGGCCGCGTGCCGGGCACGCTGGCCTTATACGCCGCGTTGACCCCCCGCAAGGACGGGGGTGGATTGAACGGTCTAGGGCATCAGGTTTGTCGCATAGGAGCTCCCTCCTGGGGGTGATCTACCGGATTGGCCCCCGGCGGGGCGTGGGGTCGACTCCCCGGCCAGCAAGGTTCGGGTCGTCGTCGCGGGGGGCGGCCGGTCGTGCTGGCAGACGACACGGCAGACCCCTGAGCGAGCTTGTCCTGGCCCACGAGCGGCGCGGGTGGCCGTGCCAGCCGAAGCCTGGGCTGGCGCAGGGCACAGATGCAGATCCGGTGGGGTACACCGGCGACCGGGCGAGCAGGCGGCACCTGCTGGAGAGAAGTCACGCGTGAAGGGCACGCGCACTCTGAGCGCCTGGCCGGGCGCCCGCGGTGACTGGCGTTGCTCTCAACCCACGTCACGGAAGTCACGCTGCACGCCGCGTCGGCGGTCCTGGGGCGGTGTGTGGCCCGGCCGGACAGGCCTGCTGCCTGGAGGGGCAGGTGCTGATGCGCCCAGTACTGGGCGCCTGATATATGCCCGGCGTGCCGGGCCTGTGAGGGAACGTGGGCGGGCCGCTGAGCGACCCCCCGTCCTGGCAGAGCAGCTGCCAGCGCCTGGTGCCCCACGCATTCCACCGCTGCGGGGCCGTCCGGTGCCGCCGGATGCGGTGCGACTGTAGACCCCCGGCCCTATGGGACTCGTCGCGCACTACGGGGGCCACCCAGAACCGGACGCTTGCTCGGCCGCCGTCTGGGTGGAGATCTCTGGCCGGGTGCGTGCCACGGCACCCTCGTTTAGGGTTACCAGCACTGCGGCCCTGGCGGGGCGCTGGTTCCTGACGTCTCTCCTCCCTGGGCCATCAGGGCGGGCGCGGTTCAGGGACTGAGGTGTGTACCAACCGTCTGCACTGGTGGCGAGCGTGCTCCCGATTGACGGGGCATCTGGGAGACGCACAGTCCGCGCAGCCAGAGCTTTGGCAAGCGCGCTGTCTCCGGTCCGGTGCAGGGAGAGGGCTCGCGGGTTGAAGAGGCTGCGGCCGCAGCTCGGGAGTGGGGACGGCGGGGGTCGCACCCGCAAGCTGGGCCATGACTCAGGCCTGTGCCACTACCTGGCACTTCGCGTCCCCACACGGCCTGCTCTGGGGTTGAGGGAGAGCAGGCGATGCCGCCGGCCAATGGCGACCGGCGTATCAGAAAAGTCGGGAGGGCTGGGCGTGACCCCAGCGCGGGCAAGACGCCCCATACGGGCCTCCCCTACGCACCGTCTCGTGGTGCGGACGCCCGATGTGGCCTCGGGACGGACCCGGAACGTTGCTCCTCTTGGCCGTTCGGTGGCCTCACGCAGGCGGCGTCCGCCTGGCCGGTCTTGTGCTCCATGGGGGCCGGTCCCCGAAGATCTGCGGTCGTGAAGTTGGAAAGGAAAGCGTGCAGAAAACCGTGGCACATCGTGGTGGTGCGGTGCCCTTGCCTATGCGCCAGCTCGGCAGGAACCGTGACGACCCTGCACGTCACGGCCCGATACGACCCGTTCAGGCCGCTCGACACCGGGAATTTCTCTCAGCGCGCCCTGTCGCGCCCCAGATCCTTTCGCACCTGGTCCGTACCTTGCTGCTCTTGGCCGCACGGTCAGCCTCAAGCCCAGGGGTGTGGACGTCCTGGGTGCCGCCTCCCCCGCTGTCTCGCGCATGGGGGATCAGGCCCCGCAAGAGGCCAGCGCGCCTGCCCGTCCGGAGCAGGTCGGTCCCGCGCGGGCCGTCCGGGGGTCAGACCGGGCGGGAGTTCGCGGGAGGGGTGTCAGAACGGTTCCTGCGGGCGACCACCTGACCCGGTCCCTGGACAAGCGGACCTCGGCGTGCTGAAGGCGCAGGGCGTCTGACGAGATATTCGGTTGTCATGCGGCGCGCGCTTTCCCGGGTGCTCGAGCGCGGGTGGTCCCCCGTCGTGTCCTGGCAGTCGGGGGTATCGCCGGAGAGGGGTTACGTGCGCTCGGGCCAGTGCCAGGTGCCAGGAAGGGTGCCGGTTTCGTCGTAGGGCACGCTGTCCAGCTGAGCGAGGTAGGCCGTGCGGAGAAACGGCCTGCTGGATTCGGGGAAAAGGCCGTGGCTGTCGAACACGGGCGTTTTGTCATTCAGATCGTTCGTCGCGTCCAGGTTCACCATCACATTGGGCTGGTCGTCTTCGGAGGCGTGGATCACGGTCGCGGGGCGGTGGGCTCCCGTGGCGAGAACGATGTGGACGACGCGGCCGATGGTGGGGAGGGGGTTGGGGGTCATGGGTCTGCTCCTGTGAGGGTGTGAAAGGGCATGGGAAAGCCCGCCTGGGCCGGGGCTCAGGCAGGCGGTGGGGAGGTCGCGCAGGGCGGATAGAGCAAGCCTCCCAGGCCCTTGCGAGCGTCCGCACGGGTCTGAGTAAAATCCGGGTGAAATCCATCTCTCCTCTTGATCAGGTGGAGGAATTCCACACGTTCCCAGGGGTGAGTCGGCAGGGTTGGATTAAGGTGGGCGTTTGTGACGGAAAAGTGGGCAGCCTCTGCTGAGATAACAGCGTGAAGGTCTTCCCTCCCCTGGTTCTTGATGACGACGCGGCCACTGCCTGGATGGCCTATCAAGCCTTGGTTCAGCGCATGACGGTTAACCGGCAGCTGACCGAACCCCTGGGGGAACGGCTGTGCAGTGCGCTGGGGCAGGCGCGGTGGTACAAGGGCTATCAAGTGGAGTGCGCGCGTTTGAATTGAGTGGGCACCTTCCCTACTCCAGACAGCTTGGAGGGTGGTCATAGGACTTCCTGGGGACGGGAGAGAAGTGTCTCTGACGACGAAGTGCAGGGACCGCACAGCCGTGTTCCCAGCGCCGTGCGGGTGTAGGTAATCGGCTCCAATTCGGAGATCTGGATGAAGTGGCCGTCCTGCAATTCCGTCAGGAGGACGCGCAGCCGGGTCGCGTCGATGCGGTGCCCGGCCTGCCCCAGCCGGCGCTCCAGCAGAGGCAGGGTCAGGGGGCTGCTGAGGACCTCGAGCACCTTTAGGTCGTCACGGGGACCGGATAGGGCACTCCCTCGGGGCAGGGCCTGTTTGTGACTCATCCTTGAGCTCCCCAGCTCGGTTGCTCGATGTCCCCTATCTCATCGCTGATGTCCTCAAACGACTTGCTGAGCAGTTCTAATGCTCGCCGCATGGGTTGGTAGAAAACATCACGCGGAGGGTTTCTTCCTTCCCATTTCAGGTAGTTCTGCTTCGTCATGCCGATGGCTTCGGCGAATACCCGCTTGCTCCGATATCCCGCTGCTTTGCGTGCAGCACACAACTTGTCGCCGTTGAGACGGCGGGTTGGGTAAAGGATGTTACCGGACATACCTTAGACGGTAACTCAATGTTACCCGACCCGCAAGGGGAGCCAGCATCACACATGCATCACAGCCCTTGAATGCCCAAGTTCCGGGCCGTTAAGGTAACGCAACGTTACCGACATACCGTCGAGCTTGTAGGAGAATCACATGCCCAAACCCCCCTCAGAACATCGCCCCCAGCCGGCAGTCAATGAAATCAGCCGCCGGGCGATGTTGCATTGGTTGATCGAATACAACGGCGGTATGAAAGCTGTCGAGAAGAACAGCGGGATCTCTCGCCAGACCCTGCGGCGTTATGTCCGCGGCCGGACGAAGTCTGTTCAGGACCCTAACGAGAAAGACCTGAGTATCAGCACCATGACTCCGCCGACACTCGGGAAGTTGCTGGACGCCTTCTCGCTTACGGACAGTCAAGCGCGCGAGCTGTTCGGTCTGCCTGCGGACACCTATCCCCAGTGGCTGACCTACCGCCCTTTCCCTGTAGGAAGCGGCGCCCCCTTGAATCCTGATCTGGAACCCGTTGAGCTATCGACATACAGCATCGAGCTGACTGAGCCACTGCTGGCACCCCGAGGGATGGTCCTCGAGCTGGCCCAGCTCGAAGAGACGACAACAGACGACCCCTGGGTCGTGGTTCGCCTCGGAGAAGCCAGGTATGTATTACGTCACGCGGCAGTGCCGACAAATCTACCGATTGAGGGTCGGTTGGTAGGGTTGAGGTGACGCGTACTTCAGCGCAGAAAGGGCATGCATTGCAGCCCATTTCTGCGCCTCTGTCGGAAGATAAGCATAATAGAAGCCGTCTTCTATCCGAATATCAGCCGCTGTGAACGATTCACAAAATGCCGCCCTGTATTCAGGAGGAAGGGGGGAGGGAAGGCGGTACGGCATGATTCATGAGAGCATGAAAAAGGGGTTGCGACGCTACCTGACGCTGGCTTGCATCACCCACCCATCACAGATTTATGAGAACCGAAGGTAAAAAATTATGCGCAACCAGCGCAGGGGCCACTATCAAGGCGGAACGGTGCTAGAGGGCTCTGGACGGGGGTTTGCGTCGCGGCTGGGGGCGTATTAGCGGTCTGGACGTCCGACGCTTTGGCCGGGGCCAGAACGGTGGTCAAGAGTGCGAGTACTGCGGTCAGCGTTCGCAGGTTATTCACAACATGATCTTACTTCCCAGTCCCATGGAGGCACAGTCCTGCGACATGACCTCTTGCGCTGCTTTCTGGACGTCGTCTCCACATAGCATGGGTAGCAGCTGCGCCGCCTTGTCCCGCCAGTAGGCCGTGTTTAAATGCGTGTGATACGCCGTCAACAGCATGATCTTGAGGAGCCAAGAGATCGCGGTAGACGGCCCAGTGATCTCCAGATTCTTCACACGGCTTTTCTCGAACCGTGTGACTTCCTGAGGATGCCGCGCCGGGGCGCGTATGCCGCGCAGGTCGTCAGCCAGGAGGCAGCTACCTGTCTCGCCGCCCCGGAGCATGAATGTCTTTCCCTTCCAGAACACGGCGTTACCCGTCCAAAGGGGAAGCCCCACCGATGCGTCGACCACATCGACAGGGGACTCAGGAATTGCGGCGTAGAGCAGGAGAAGGAAGGGGGCATGCTCCGTCAGAAAGGAGATGATAGGCACCTGCTTGGTCACACCGGCACGCCCCTCGGTGATCAGCTTCAGGGCTTGATCGAGGTATCGACGAGCGGCTGGAACGCCGGGCGAGATAGACATCATCATCAGTCCCCACCAGATCTTGTGGTCCGGGGACTTAGGCTCAAAACTGACCAAGAGTTGAAAGGCCTGCGGCTGACCGGACTGGCCTATCTTAATCAGTCGCAACGCCTTGATCAGGTGTCCATAGCCCTTTTCCGGCAGATGAATCAGTGTGGGAATCTCGGCCTCTGGATCGCGGAGCGCGCGGGCCAGGGAACCGTAGTCATCGGGCGGGAAGACCCCTGGCCGTCCTCCCCCCAGCACCTCAGCGAAGGTACTGAGTCCGGAGCCGGGCGGCGCGATCAGTTCGGCAGTCTCGTACTCGCCGTAAATCATGTATGTCTCGGCCAGGATGTGCTGTGAGAACTTACGGCGCTGTTCACCGAGATCTGCTTGGGACATCGTGGCGATGATTCGCTGGGGGCTCGCCGTCCCCAAAGCCAGCCTGATCCGCTCAATCTCTAGGTTGATCAGTTGCTCGCGGCGCTCCATTCGGAGAGCTGCATAGAGGGCCTGGGCCGTGTGCATGAAGCGCAGCGCGTCTTCATGATGACCCAGCGCTCCTGCAGAAAGCGCAACTGCGAAGTTGGCGTTCGCCGCATCGAACATGCTCAAGACCCCGATGTCGGTAGGAAACACTTCCTCACCCCGCAGAAGAACTTCCGTGTAGCGGCCCAGGGCCATCAGGCCCATCAGGTGGGCTCCACGGGCCAAGGCATTGTCCGTCAGGCTCGCCAGTGCATGTGCTAGCCGGTCCTTGTCCTGAGATGTGATGAGAGCGAGCAGACGCAGGGAACTGTACTCACGTGCTCCTGAGTCGAGGTTATCCAGTGTTACCTGCCAGCCCTTGAAAATCTTCTGATCCCAGTCAACTGGATCAAAATTCGTCGTCTGCTGCACCCTCAAGGTCATATCGGTCTCCAATATAGGCACCTCATGTTACCTATTGCCTATCGCATCGCAACATGGGTTTACTCGCCTATAGATTTAAGGTAACATAGTGTTACCTTTCGGAGCAATCTAAAAGGCCCGGCCCCTGATCCGCACTCGCCGTTGGAAGCACGCGGATCAGGGGCCAAAGGAGCCGCTGAGATGATACAGAACCCCGTTGTTGCCGACAACACAAGCCCCACGACCTTCCCCCTGGTCTCGGCCGAGACCTGCATCTGCTGCGGGCGCGAGCTGAGCCAGGGGTATGACGTGCCCTATGTCGGCGTGGTCGGTCCCAAATGCGTGCGCAAGTACGCCGCCCTAGCCGCCGCCCTAGCCCGGCTGGACACCCTGACGATCACAGAGGCCGACCCAATGGACGCCCGCCTGGCCGTCAGCAATCTGGTCCTCATCCTGCGCACCCAGATCGGCTACGCGGTCGAGCTGGTCGACAACGCGGACGGCAGTAAGAGCATCAAGGTCGGCGCCCGGACGCGCAAGCACGTCAAGGTGTGCAAGACCTGGAAGGAGCGCCGCGCGGAGTTCGAGCTCGAACTCCAGCTGGCCGAGACTTACCTCGCCGCCCAGGTCCTTCCTCCTGAGGCGCCAGCGCTGACTCCCGAACTGTTGCGCGCACTGACGCCCACTCAGCGGCGCGCAGTGGCTGCCGAGTACGGCGTGACCATCCCAAACGGCAGGCCAAGCAGCAGCGTGACCCTGATCTGGACAGCCATCCAGGCAGTTCAGGTAGCGGAAGCTCAGATGGTCGCGCCAGTTGCCCCGCTAGCCACACCAGAACACACGGTTATGGGGCCGATCTTCCCGCACTCTGCGACCGGACCCTTCTTGCAACTCGAACAACGGCAAATGCAGCAGTCCTCTCGGGGTCTGTCGGCCCCGACACGCATTCGGCTGTCCCTGCCGGAGCGGTTGCACCGACTGGCTCTGGAAGCCAAAAGCCATGAAATCGCAGCCGAGGCAGGCAGCGATGCGCGTCTTCTGCGTGGAGCGCGTGCCGATCGACTGGCGGCTCTGGCCTGGATGGCCCGGCAGGGAGTCCAGGCGTGAGCGCGGCTTCCCTGCTCCCTTTCGAGGACCAATGCGGCATCTGCCTCGCCCTGCTCCACTCTGGGCGGTGTCCGGTGTGCGATTTGGTGCCTGTGAGGGTCTCCCCTGCCACGCCTGACCTCGCAGTCCTGTTGACTGGGACTGAGCCCCTCTGGAGTGGGGCCGCCTACGTCGTGACTACCCCAATGGGCGAGATTACGCTCCGCGCTGGCGAGGGCAACCTGCGCCTGGACGTCGAGCGCTTCGGAGGGGCAGTCGCGAGCGCCTTGCTGGACGAGGCGGTCACGCTCGATCTGGTCACCGACCTTCTGCTCGTCCTGCGGCACGGCGCTGAGGGCCTGTGGGCGAATGGGCGCCAGGAGTTTCCTCTGCCGACTGGCTTGGCGACCTTGAGTGCCCTTCCCGCAGGCGTTCGCCTGATGGTCGACCGGATAGGCGGTGCCGTGGCCTGGGTTGATCTGGACCGCGATGCGGTTGGCGACCTCGCGGCGCAGCTGATGCTCAGCCTGCGGCGTCGGCACTGGGGGGCGGCATGACGCGGCTCCGGCACACCCTGACCTTGCTCATGCGTGGGCAACTCGCTTTGGTCTCCACGGCGCCGGTCACCGAGACCGTGTTCCTGAACGAAGAGGAGCGGATCATCGTCGATTCGCGCTGGAACCGCGAAACCCACGAAGGCCGCGTGATCACCAACATGAGCCGCCGTGTCGCGGCCGAGGTGCACAGCGACCTGGGGCGGGTGCCTGATCCCAGCTACAGCACCGAGAAGTACGCCGAGGGACTCGGTATCGTCCTCTACCCCAGCGGAGGGAAGGCGTGACCCTCTCCCCTACCCCTTTGGAGTCCACCATGATGCAGAACCCCGCCGCTGCCGTTGCGCCTCGTCCCTTGCCCTCCTGCTCGGCGGGGATTGCCCGGGCACTGCGGCTGTTGGGTGCTGTGCTGCTGCTCGCCAGTCTCCTGGCAGTGGATAGCCTGCCGCTGGCGACGTGTCCCCTCCTCCTGCTCCCGGCTGGAGCGGGCGCCTGGCTGGTCCTGGTCAGCCTGCATCTACGCGGCTACCGGCTGAGCGACGTGATGGACCTCGGCCCCATCCGGTGGTACCTGTGACCTCCCCCAGGTGGCCGGTGAAGGTCAGCCTCGCTCACCGACTGATCGCCGATGTCGCCCGGGCCACGGGCCAGCGGCCCAAGGCCTGCCAGAAGGCGGTCCGGCAAGACGGCCTGGACACGCCTGCCGGGCACCTGACGGCGGAGGGCAGTGCGTTCTTTCTGCGGGACGCGAAGCGGTGCTCGTGCGTCGTCAAGCACTTTGCGGCGGACGGCGAGCCGTTCTTCGTCGTGGAGTTCGGATGCCAGTACTGCCGGGGCCAGGGCTGGGTGCCCTGCGCCGGGCCTGACGCGCAGCTGCTGGCCGAGGTCCTGGCATGACCACTCTGCCCATCACGCAGGACCGGACCCCATCACAGGCGCTCCAAGCCCTGGGCATTGGTCAATTCGTGAAGGTGAGCGGTCCCGAGGTGGAATTCGGACGGCAGGTCGAAGGGATCTACGGCGTGATCGTAGACGAGGCCTCAGGGTCAGTCGTCACGGAAGACCCCCGGGCACTGTGGGTGGTCTACCTGTACGGCGACGAGCAGGACATCGAAACCTTCGCCGAGGACGCCTTGACCTGGGTTGCCCGCGAGGAGGCGCTGACATGACCGGCCTGCTCCGTCCCCGTCACGACGCCTGGGTCGAGATGCACTCTGGCACCGCCTTTGACCTGCTGGCCCCCACCGTGGACATGGTCCGGCTTGGCGACGTGGCGCACCACCTCGCGGGCATCAACCGCTTCACCGGCCGCTTCGACTACACGGTCGCGCAGCACAGCATCCTGGTGGTCGAGCTGCTGCGCGCGAAGGGTGTGACCGACCCGCTGGTGCTCCTGCAGGGCCTGGTGCATGACTCGCCGGAGGCGTACACGGGCGACCTCAGCAAGCCCCTCAAGCGCCTGTGCACGGGTTTTCAGGAGGTCGAGGAGCGGGTGTGGCGGGTCTGCTCCCGCTATTTCAAGGTGCCCGAGCTGTTGCACCAGGTCGTAAAAGACGCCGATTGGCTGGCCTGCCGCTTAGAGGCGCACTGGTACGGCCAGCAGGTGCCGGTGCACGGGTGGGCTGGTGGGGACCCGCAGTCGAGCGTGTCGGCCGAGGTCCTCGGGCACCTGCGGGCGACCGGCGACCGGCAGACCTGGACCCGGCGCTGGCTCACCGCGCTGGCGTTCCTCCAGAGCGCGGCCGCCCAGCGCACGCCGGTTAAGGCGGTGAAGTACGCATGAAATTCACTGTTGCAGCCCCAGACAACGGGTACTTCATGCGCTGGACCTCAGACACCGGCCGCTGGGAGTTCGGATTCCGGCAGATGCTGTTCGGCGTGCGGGTGAGCGCGAACCCGGTGAGCGGCTCGTGGGGCGACTACGCCGTGATGGATTACTGCGCGGGCCCCAGCGAGAGCGCGATCCGAACGCTGTTCATGCTCACCTGCACGATTCTCGAAGGCCAGCCGGAGAGCCTGACCAGCGACGAGTTGCGCGCCATGCTGCCGGGCTACGAGGTGCGGCCGGTGGTCAACGACCCGGCCTGCATGGCCGCACTGACGGCACTCGCGGTCGACACGCTGAAGCGGGCACATGTGGCAGGCGCAGCATGAGCCCGCGCCGCTACAAGGCTGAGAACGAAGGCCCGCGCACGGCCGATGAACGCGAGAAGGCGATTCGACTCGCCGGTTGGGAGAACCGAGTCAGCGGGAAGGGCTGCTACGTCCTGACCTGGACACGCGGGACGGTGCAGCGCGTGTTCGAGGGCGGGAGCTACGACAAGGCGATTCACGCGAGCTTCGAGGGGCTGTCGGAGTCGGGAGAACTCCAGCCGGAGAAGGTGGGCGGATGAAACGGCACCAGATGGCCCGTGTCGAGGGCGTCACGCCTGCCGGTGAGCACCACCAGGTGCTGCACCTGCGCGGGGGGGGCGAGGGCTACCAGAAACGTCCCTGCGCCCAGTGCCCGTGGCGCGTCGACGCGGCTGGGCTGTTTCCGCCCGAGGCGTTCCTCGCCAGTGCGGGTACCAGCTATGACGCCTCAATGGAGGAATTCGCCTGCCACAGCAGCGTGAAGATCGTGGACGCCGCCGAGGGCGAGGAGCGCAGCGCCCCGCGGACGTGTGCGGGGTTCATCCTGCGCGGTTCGACGCACAACATGGCCTCGCGCCTGACGCAGATCGTCCGCGGGATGTACCGGGTGACGGACGGTGGGCACGCGCTGCACACGAACTACCGCGCGATGGCCGTGGCGAACGGGGTGCCGGCCGAGCATCCAGCCCTCGTGGCCTGCCGGGACGACGTATGACCCTCGAGTACTTCGCGCAGGTGACCTATACCCTGCCCAAGCCGCCGCCCGGGCGCAAGGTCAAGCCCAAGCCGGGCAGCGTCGCCCCTTCGAACCAGCCCGACTGGGAATCCACCCTTGCCCCCGCCGGCGACGGCCGCTGGATGGTCATCTGGAAAACCGCCGCGATGGGGTCAGTGTCCTTCAGCCACCACGACACGCTCTGCGGCGCTTGGCGGCTGTTCATGGAACACCGGGAGCGCATCCAGTGGCTCGCCCGACCCTGGCAGGAGATCCGCCGCGAAATGATCGGGATTGAGATCGCCCGGCATCAGCAGGACCTCGCGCGGTTGCAGGCCGAGCTGGCGGCGCTGTGACGGCTGCCGCTGCCCACGACGTCGCCCTGGCGCTGACCGGGTGGGTCAAGGGCAGCCCCGATCGGCAGGCCTCGGATCACTGGGCGGTCGGCGGCCGGGCACTGTGTGGCACGGCCGTGCCGGTCGGCGCCCAGGTGATTTCCGACCGTGGGGTGAACCCGAACGCCGGCGCCCACCTGGACCGATGGGTTCGGGCCTGCCGGGCCTGTCAATCCGAGGTGCTGCGCCTGGCCTTCAATCTGCCGTTCCGCGTCGGCCAGCGCGTGGTGAGCCGAGCACGCGGCATGACCCTGCGCGGCGTAGTCGTCGAGCTTTTTCCCGATCACAGCGGGCAGCCCCTGCTCAACATCACCCGTGACCGGTCCCGACACCCCACTCCGGAGGACCTGGAGTTCGGCCTGCTTCTCACCGACTGGTACCGCAGCCCCGCCGAGTGCGCGCTGCTGGAGGATGGTATGACCGCAACTGCAACGAAGACGCCCCACAAGGGCAGCAAGAAAGCCGCGCCCAGCGCCGCGCCCGCACCGGCCCCCGCGCAGGCCTCCACCAAGCGCCCGGCGACCTTCGACCTCGGGCCGCTCGGGGTAGGCGACTACGTCACCGTGCGCGCCAAGGGCACCACCCTGATCGGCGCCCTCCTGCGCCACGGCGACGAGGCGGGCACGTGGCACGTCCTGACCCGCGACGGCGAGGGGATCGTCGAGACGAGCAGCCTCGAGGGCCGCGACGACTATCCCCCAGCCGTGCCGCTGCGGGTGGGCGACCGGGTGCTGATTCCGATCAGCCAGCGTCGCCACGAGCGCTACGAAGTCTTGCAAGAAGTTGCTCTGAACGATGCGGTGCCGCTGCGCAACCTCGGGGACGGCGAGGATCACCCCGGCATCCTGGCGAGTGGCGTGCGGGTGCTGACGCGGACCCAGATCGAGGACCTATACGCCGATCTGCACCTGACCAAGTTCCTGCCCGCCGCCGCGGCGCCAGCCGTGGTCGAGAGTGTCGATAAGAAGGCCCGGAAGGGCGGTAAGAAAGGCGCGGCCAGCGCAGCCGTGGCAAATGCGGACGTGCAGGCCTCCGAAGCCGTGGCCTGGCAGCCCGGCCAGTTCGTGACGGTCCGGGTGGCGGAGCTGGGCGCGGTGTGCTCCGGCGTGGTGCTCGCGGCGAGCGGGGCAGGCTGGTGGGTGCGCTACCGCCACCCGGACGGCCTGACGACGCTCGCCGGGGTGGCCTTCGACGAGGACATGACCGAGCTGCACGCCTGGTATGCCCCGCGGGTCGGCGCGCTGGTCGGCACGCAGGAGGCTTCCCCGCGCCGGGGCGTGATCACGACGGTGGGCGAGGGGCATCAGACGACCGTGAAGCTCCGGGATGGGTCGGAGCTGACCCTGGACGCCCATGCAGAGGACCTCCAGACCTATGGGTACCAGGACGTGGACGTGGCGTGCCGCATGCTCGGCCTGTCCGTGCCGGAGGAGGCCTCCGCGCCGGCCGAGGCGCCCGAGCTGTCCAAGCGCACCTTCGAGATCCCGCCCTTCGAAGCCCCGACCCTCGGCCTCCAGGCCATTCCCTGGAACAAGATCCTCCCTAGCACCCTCAACCCGAGGAAGAAATTCGACCCGGCCGCGCTGCGCGAACTCGCCATCAGCATCCACGCCAAAGGCCTCCAGCAGAACCTCGTGGCCCGCCCCCACCCCGAGCGCCACGGCATGTACGAACTGGCCGCAGGTGAGCGCCGGTACCGCGCCATCGCCCTGCTCACGGCCGGTCTTGCGGGCGAGGGTGACGTGTGGCTCGAAGTGCCCCAGGATTTCCCGGTCAACGTCCTGGTCCAGGACCTCGACGACCTGGCGCTGCTGGAAGTCGCCACCAGCGAGAACGTGCACCGCAACGACTTCAGTCCTCTGGAGGAGGCCGACGCCTACGCCGCCCTGATGGACCACGGCGCGACCGTGGACGGCCTGCACGACCGCTTCGGCCTGGGCAAGCGCACCATCCGGCGCCGGGTCCAGATCGCGCGCCACCTCATCCCCGCCCTCCGCGAGCTCTACGAGAGCAAGAAGCTCGCCCTCAACCAGGCCGAAGTCCTCGCCCTCGCTACCCCGAGCGTCCAGGCAGGCCTGCTCAAGAGCCACCTCCGCTACAGCGCCCAGACCTCGCCCGCGGACCTGCGCAAACTCATCAGCGAGCGCGTGTTCCTGGTCAGCCGCGCCCAGTTCCCGCGCGCCTGGTACAAGGGCAAGACGGTCAGCGCCGACCTGTTCGGCGAGCTAGCCGAGCACTTCGCGGACTTCGACGAGGCGCTCGGCTGTCAGGTGCGCCACGCCGTGGCCCTCGCCAGGAAGGACGTCGAGAAGGGCGCACTGTGCGCCGAGGTCCGCGAGGGTCCCGAACTCCAGCTCTACAAGTACATCGACAGCCCAGACGGCGGCCCGGTCTACTGGGTCAACAGCACGACCGGCGACCTGAAGCGCTACGAGAACAAGCGACTGCGCACGGGCTACGAGCCGAGCGAGTACTACTTCGAGCGGGCCAAAGCGGTCTCTCCCCACGAGACGCCGGCCCCCGCCCTCGCCCCGGCCAGCGCGCCGTCCACCCCGGCCTCCACTCCGGAGGCCCCCAAGAAGTACGAGGCCGTCTCACCCGCCCAGGCCACGGTGCCGACGCGCGACTACCCCACGTACCCGGACCCCTATCTGGTCAGCCGCTGGGGCACCGATCAGGCCCTGCTCCAGGCGGCCGCCACGCCGCAGTTCCTGCACGCCCTCGTGATCCTGGACGCGCTCGATGACGGCTGGTCGTTCCCGATCCCCGCCCGGGCTGCCTGCCGGGTCCTGGCCGAGGCCTCGGGCGGTGCCCTGGTGCTGAACGCGCAGGAGGATCTCGCTCTGCCGGAGGACCCCTCCGACATGGATGTCCCCGAGATCCAGGCGCAGCTGCGCGCGGCCCTGCAGGCGCTGGAGGCGGCCCCTGCCGACGCGCTGGCGACCGTATTCACCTTCCGCGTGATCGAGGGGCTGCGGCCCAGCCTGAACGAAGAAACCCGCGACCTGCTGGTCGAGCGGCAGCCCTTCGTGCTGACCGAGTCCTACCTGAAGGCCTGCAACCACGAGGCGCTGCTGGAGATGTGGACGTCCGCCGGGCTGCCCGAGGAGCCGAACGCGGGTGACGAGTACTTCCGCGCGATGTTGCTCGAAGAAGCCCCGGCGCTGGCCGCGCGCGGCTGGCTCCCCCTGCCCCTGGTCCGCGACGCGGCGGCCCGCTCGGCCTACGAGATCCCGTTCGATGGGCTGTACGAGGCGGCCGGCAACCTGATCGACAAGCTGACCCTGCCGCAGCTGGTCACGGTCATCGCGTCGATGGACGCCGACGAGGCGCGCGAGGCCTCCCCAGAGGCCGCCCGCCACGCCCTGCACGACGTGCTCGGCCAGATGGAAACCGATCACATCCGCACCTGGACCGCCCTCTGGCAGTTCCACACGCCCGAAGTCGCCTGACGCTCTCACTCCGGGGGCGGCACTGGGCTGCCCCCGCCCCTCCAGGACGGTCCACCATGCATACCGAAACTCCGCACCATCCCAAGCCCGCCCGGCAGTTCCGCCCCGGCCGCCCCCGTCAGCCCCGGACCCGGCGCCCGGCGCCCCCCTCACGCGAGACCCTGTTCAGCTACCTGCTGGGCAGTGACGACATCGCGGGCAAGAAGATTGTCGACCTGTTCGCGGGCGGCGGCGGCGTCAGCATGGGGATCGAGCAGGCGCTCGGGCGCAGCCCCGACGTGGCGATCAACCACGACGAAGAAGCCATCGCCATGCATCAGGCGAACCATCCCAACACGCGGCACTACCGCAGCGACGTTTTTGAAGTGGACCCGCACGAGGCCGTGGGTGACAACGCCGTGGCGCTGCTGTGGCTCTCGCCAGACTGCCGTCACCATTCCCCGGCCAAGGGCGGCGCGCCCATCGACCAGAAGATCCGCTCGCTGGCCTGGGTCGGGCTGAAGTGGGCGGGCAAGGTCCGGCCGGACGTGATCGTGCTGGAGAACGTCCCGGCCTTCGTGACCTGGGGCCGCCTGATCGCCCGGCGCGGCATCATCGGGGCGAACGGCAAGAAGATCAAGCAGCTGCCCTAGCCGAACAAGCCCCAGCGCCGGGGCAAGAAGTGCCGTCGCCACAAGCGCGGCATGCCCGCCCAGAAGCCCCCACGCGGCCCCGTCATGCTCGACGAGCAAGGCCAGCAGCAGTTCGTACAGGTGCGGGCCGCTCACGAGCACGACCTGGCTGTGCAGGCCGCCCGGCTCGGCGAGGAGAACGCGCTCCGCAAGAGGTAGCTCGACCAGCAGCGGGAACAGATCAGCTTCGAGCGCCGCGCCCTGCTGGGGAAGGAGAAGTCCTGGAACCGCGAGCGCGGTCAGCTGGAGCGCGACAAGAAGACCGCGCAGGGGCTCGTGGCCACTCTGAATGCCGCACTCGAAACGAAGGACCAGGAGATTGCTGCCCTGCGCGCCAAACTCGAAACGCTGCGGGCCGCGCCCGCTGGTGATCACCATGTTGCCGGACTCCCCCACCACCCCCCTGTCGGCCGAGCAGCTCACCCCGGCCGACGCGCTCGGCCTGCGTGCCTTCCTCATCGCTTCAATCCGTCCAACCGAAGGCAGGTTGTGACTGTCACTCGGGGTCTTGAAGCCATAGAAGCTCACGTTTCAATCCTCCGCCCACCCGAAGGCAGGCGACACGGATATCGCTAGGAGAGCGACACCGTACAGGAGTTTCAATCCTCGGTCCACCCGAAGGCAGGCCGTGCCGGGTAGCGCACGGTGTAGGTGACGGTGCAGCGCCCGTTTCAATCCTCGGCCCACCCGAAGGCAGGCCGTGCCCCGCGCCAACGTTCTCACCTGCGCCGGATACCTGCTGTTTCAATCCTCGGCCCACCCGAAGGCAGGCCGTGCCCTGCGGGCGTCTCGCCAGCGCCGGTCAACACTCGTGTTTCAATCCTCGGCCCACCTGAAGGCAGGCCATGCCGTGCCGTTCCGGGTGGACATAGCCAGCGCCCGATGGTTTCAATCCTCGGCCCACCCGAAGGCAGGCCGTGCCCGGGTAGATACGCAGAATCCTATCTTTCCGTCATTGTTTCAATCCTCGGCCCACCTGAAGGCAGGCTGTGCCGGCGGTCGGGCTGATCAAGCGGATCATGGTGTTCCAGTTTCAATCCTCGGCCCACCCGAAGGCAGGCCGTGCCCCGGCTGAGTGCTGTTCACCGGCTCTACAGTGTTTCAATCCTCGGCCTACCCGAAGGCAGGCCGTGCCCGGTCACTCATGGGTGCCCTCCTGGGCTGGGGCGGGTTTCAATCCTCGGCCCACCCGAAGGCAGGCCGTGACGTGCCAAATTAGCACTTGCGGAAGCTACCGTAAAGTTTCAATCCTCGGCCCACCCGAAGGCAGACCGTGACGACCTCATCACCCAGCCCCAGCGCACGGTCACCCATGTTTCAATCCTCGGCCCACCCGAAGGCAGGCCGTGACCAATGCTGTTGTCATCAGCGGCCAGCGCTACCGTTTCAATCCTCGGCCCACCCGAAGGCAGGCCGTGACATGGAGCGTGCTGGGCCGTGCAGTGCAGTGCAGGGTTTCAATCCTCGGCCCACCCGAAGGCAGGCCGTGACGCGCGCCGATGTTGCGGCGGGGAAAGTGAAGAAGGGCGTTTCAATCCTCGGCCCACCCGAAGGCAGGCCGTGACGGCCCATTTTTGACCATCCGCCTTATAGCCCTTAGTTTCAATCCTCGGCCCACCCGAAGGCAGGCCGTGACTCCGGCGCGCAGTGACGCTGTGGACCAACCCTGGTGTTTCAATCCTCGGCCCACCCGAAGGCAGGCCGTGACCTTGGGGCCGTAGGTGTAGGTGTGGCCCTCGACGTTTCAATCCTCGGCCCACCCGAAGGCAGGCCGTGACCAGTTGGTCGGGGGTGAGGCGGCTGACAGGGGTGTTTCAATCCTCGGCCCACCCGAAGGCAGGCCGTGACGTCGATCCGCCGTTGGAAGCAAAAGACGCAGGTTTGTTTCAATCCTCGGCCCACCCGAAGGCAGGCCGTGACGGTGCTGACCGGCCACGTGGTGCCGCCGTCCGCGTGGGAGTTTCAATCCTCGGCCCACCCGAAGGCAGGCCGTGACACCGCGTGCGGGGCGTTGGCGCCAGCGCTGCTGATGTTTCAATCCTCGGCCCACCCGAAGGCAGGCCGTGACTTCGACCAGCTACTCCGGGGCCATGTGCACTGGGTTGTTTCAATCCTCGGCCCACCCGAAGGCAGGCCGTGACCAACAGTCAAGGTTAATTTCAAGGAGGCAGGACATGTTTCAATCCTCGGCCCACCCGAAGGCAGGCCGTGACCAATGGTTCTCGGAGATGCGCTACGGGATGGGCGTGTTTCAATCCTCGGCCCACCCGAAGGCAGGCCGTGACGAGGGGCAGGGGAAGACTGGCCTCATCGCCGTGTTTCAATCCTCGGCCCACCCGAAGGCAGGCCGTGACATGGCTACGCGGTGCGCCTCCCGCCCGAACAGCTAGTTTCAATCCTCGGCCCACCCGAAGGCAGGCCGTGACGCGCAGCCTCACCGAGACCGGCCTGGTCACCTTCGTTTCAATCCTCGGCCCACCCGAAGGCAGGCCGTGACGCAGTCACCAGCTCGTACCGGGTCGGGAGAATTTTGTTTCAATCCTCGGCCCACCCGAAGGCAGGCCGTGACGTGAGCGCATGGCAGAAGGTTTTGGTAGCTAAGGTTTCAATCCTCGGCCCACCCGAAGGCAGGCCGTGACGCGTCGAACCCTGACACGAGCGCCCCTTCGGTCTTGTTTCAATCCTCGGCCCACCCGAAGGCAGGCCGTGACGCAGGCGGCACCGTGAACACGGGCGACTACTGGCATGTTTCAATCCTCGGCCCACCCGAAGGCAGGCCGTGACGCGCCGCGCCCGCTCCAGCGCATTCCCGATCTGGTTTCAATCCTCGGCCCACCCGAAGGCAGGCCGTGACACAGCAGGTCGAACAGTTGACGAACACGTGTGTTGTTTCAATCCTCGGCCCACCCGAAGGCAGGCCGTGACGTTTCGGATCAAAATGGGCGGCCACGCGCCGTATGTTTCAATCCTCGGCCCACCCGAAGGCAGGCCGTGACCAGACCATTCAGGACATTTCCAGCTATGCCGACGTTTCAATCCTCGGCCCACCCGAAGGCAGGCCGTGACTCATTTACCAATCCGACTAAACAGGATTCCCAGAAGTTTCAATCCTCGGCCCACCCGAAGGCAGGCCGTGACGGGCATCCAGGGGCTTGTTCAGCCCTACCAGCATGTTTCAATCCTCGGCCCACCCGAAGGCAGGCCGTGACATGCGGTGTGCCCAGGTCATTGCTTCTTGGCTTGTTTCAATCCTCGGCCCACCCGAAGGCAGGCCGTGACGTCAGTCACAAGACACCGACTCCGAAAGCAAGGTTTCAATCCTCGGCCCACCCGAAGGCAGGCCGTGACGCCAACTTCTCGGGCAGGTATTCCTCCCCGCGCCAGTTTCAATCCTCGGCCCACCCGAAGGCAGGCCATGACTGGACATGTTCAGTCATCTGCCGGAAAACCCACTGGTTTCAATCCTCGGCCCACCCGAAGGCAGGCCGTGACTCGCCGTAGTCGTTCGTCTTTGTCCCCCAGCAGTGTTTCAATCCTCGGCCCACCCGAAGGCAGGCCGTGACATTCCGCTGAAGATAACTGGCACTGCCTGCGGGGGGAGGTTTCAATCCTCGGCCCACCCGAAGGCAGGCCGTGACTCCCGGACGTGATTGACGGCCTCTACACCCCGGAGGTTTCAATCCTCGGCCCACCCGAAGGCAGGCCGTGACGTCGAAAGGGTACGGCGTTCCGGGCCTACAACGCCTGGTTTCAATCCTCGGCCCACCCGAAGGCAGGCCGTGACTAGAGGGCAGCAGGAGGCGCACCACGGGGGCGGGCAGGTTTCAATCCTCGGCCCACCCGAAGGCAGGCCGTGACGCACCGACACGATTGTCGGCGCGCGAATCAAAGTTTCAATCCTCGGCCCACCCGAAGGCAGGCCGTGACCTGATGGGGACGGTTTTAGTGATTGTGTGGAATTTGTTTCAATCCTCGGCCCACCCGAAGGCAGGCCGTGACGCGCAGGCGCACGAACGCGCCGTACCCGGTGGGCGTGTTTCAATCCTCGGCCCACCCGAAGGCAGGCCGTGACAGTTGCCAGAGGTCAAGGTCACGAGCTTCACCACAGTTTCAATCCTCGGCCCACCCGAAGGCAGGCCGTGACATGCTCCGGCAGGCTGACGGCCAACCCGCCCAGGTGTTTCAATCCTCGGCCCACCCGAAGGCAGGCCGTGACGCCGGTCGGTAAGAGCATGACGGTGCCAGTCGGTCGTTTCAATCCTCGGCCCACCCGAAGGCAGGCCGTGACTTGATAGGCCAGCGGCTCACGCCTCAGCTCGCCGTTTCAATCCTCGGCCCACCCGAAGGCAGGCCGTGACACGTTTGTTGGCGCTCAGATGACTCAGGAGACGTGTTTCAATCCTCGGCCCACCCGAAGGCAGGCCGTGACGGGTCGTCTTAGGTTCAGGGGGCAGGGTCAGCATGTTTCAATCCTCGGCCCACCCGAAGGCAGGCCGTGACCCGCCTGCGTGCCCGGATCAGCGTGATGACCAACGAGGTTTCAATCCTCGGCCCACCCGAAGGCAGGCCGTGACCCCAGCTCGAACACGCCCGGCCGCCCCATATCCCAGTTTCAATCCTCGGCCCACCCGAAGGCAGGCCGTGACGGCAACAGCACTAGGAGCGTGGCGAGAATTGCCTTGTTTCAATCCTCGGCCCACCCGAAGGCAGGCCGTGACCTGTGATGTGCGCATCTGGAACCCCGATCGTTGGGTTTCAATCCTCGGCCCACCCGAAGGCAGGCCGTGACGCCGGCTGCTTCTCCCCTCTGCTTGAAAACAGTAGTTTCAATCCTCGGCCCACCCGAAGGCAGGCCGTGACGGGACATGCAGGGCTCGAGATGCACGGGCCTACCGCTGTTTCAATCCTCGGCCCACCCGAAGGCAGGCCGTGACGCCGCCTATATGCTGGCGCAGGTCGGCGAAGAAGTTTCAATCCTCGGCCCACCCGAAGGCAGGCCGTGACCGCGGCGCAGGCGGGGGTACGGGTGGCCGCCAAGGTTTCAATCCTCGGCCCACCCGAAGGCAGGCCGTGACCCCCGAAGGCCTGGGCGAGCGCCTGCGTACCGTTGTTTCAATCCTCGGCCCACCCGAAGGCAGGCCGTGACCAGGGCCAGCCCCTACCGCCTCCCAGCCCTCCGCAGTTTCAATCCTCGGCCCACCCGAAGGCAGGCCGTGACCGGCCATCTGATTGGTAGGGCGGTGCTAGGAAGGTGTTTCAATCCTCGGCCCACCCGAAGGCAGGCCGTGACGAGTCACGGCGGGCACGGATAGCGAGCGCCGAGGTGTTTCAATCCTCGGCCCACCCGAAGGCAGGCCGTGACGAGCTTGCAGGACTACCTGCACTAACACGCCAAGTTTCAATCCTCGGCCCACCCGAAGGCAGGCCGTGACCCGCGCCGCAGTCCTCACAGAGCAATACCCAGGTGTTTCAATCCTCGGCCCACCCGAAGGCAGGCCGTGACTCCGGTGATCGCGTGGCCGGCGCTCTGTGGGCCGTTTCAATCCTCGGCCCACCCGAAGGCAGGCCGTGACGTGTCCGCCGCCGCCGCCGCCATGATGCTCCAAAGTTTCAATCCTCGGCCCACCCGAAGGCAGGCCGTGACCTCGCGCTGGGCAGTATCGCCGCAGTGCAGGGGGGGTTTCAATCCTCGGCCCACCCGAAGGCAGGCCGTGACGCGCGCGGTACGGCCCACAGCATCTCTCAGCATCGGTTTCAATCCTCGGCCCACCCGAAGGCAGGCCGTGACATCAGAGCGACGGCAGAGGCCCCACGAGTCCGAGTTTCAATCCTCGGCCCACCCGAAGGCAGGCCGTGACCTTGCGCTCGTGGATCTTCCGGCCGCAGACCTCGCAGTTTCAATCCTCGGCCCACCCGAAGGCAGGCCGTGACTGGATATGACCCAGATCATCGGCGTGATCACCAAGGGTTTCAATCCTCGGCCCACCCGAAGGCAGGCCGTGACCAGCCGCCACGAAACGCTCCGGGGCCGGCTCGGGTTTCAATCCTCGGCCCACCCGAAGGCAGGCCGTGACTCGGGGGGCGCTGACACCTTCTGGACTCTAGTGAAAGTTTCAATCCTCGGCCCACCCGAAGGCAGGCCGTGACATCGCTGCCCGGCTGAAAATCACCTGTCAGATTGTTTCAATCCTCGGCCCACCCGAAGGCAGGCCGTGACGCCGTGACATGCGGCGATTGTCGCGCATCAGACGTGTTTCAATCCTCGGCCCACCCGAAGGCAGGCCGTGACCGGGCCAGGCATTGCTCATGGTGTATCTCCTGTGCTGTTTCAATCCTCGGCCCACCCGAAGGCAGGCCGTGACGAGGTGGGCCAGCACCTTCTCCTGCACCTCCTCCAGTTTCAATCCTCGGCCCACCCGAAGGCAGGCCGTGACGTAATGACACCCTGTAACCAGCCAACAAGCCGCGAGTTTCAATCCTCGGCCCACCCGAAGGCAGGCCGTGACGCGGCGCTCAGGAAGCCGTCGCCAATGTGCGGCGCGTTTCAATCCTCGGCCCACCCGAAGGCAGGCCGTGACTCGGACTTGCTGCTGACGCCGCTTCGAAGCTCAAGTTTCAATCCTCGGCCCACCCGAAGGCAGGCCGTGACTCCGGCTTTGACGGAGTGAATCTCGTGATCGGCGCGGTTTCAATCCTCGGCCCACCCGAAGGCAGGCCGTGACGCGGGCCGCCCACGAGCGCGACTTGGCCGCGCAGGTTTCAATCCTCGGCCCACCCGAAGGCAGGCCGTGACAAGTTGCCCGTCTTAGGCAGCTCGGGAATCTTGGGGTTTCAATCCTCGGCCCACCCGAAGGCAGGCCGTGACGCCCTGATTAATGGCTGCACTGCCATTGTCAACGCTGTTTCAATCCTCGGCCCACCCGAAGGCAGGCCGTGACTCGGGCAACTTGGTAGCGGTGGCTGTCGAGGTCGGTTTCAATCCTCGGCCCACCCGAAGGCAGGCCGTGACTTGTCCTCGCCTGCCTGCTGCTCTATGTAGGTCTTGTTTCAATCCTCGGCCCACCCGAAGGCAGGCCGTGACCGGAGGCCTGGGGGGTAGCCGTGCTTGATCCGGAGTTTCAATCCTCGGCCCACCCGAAGGCAGGCCGTGACGTCAGCCTGGTCGACACGCCGGCCCTTGCCGGTGACGTTTCAATCCTCGGCCCACCCGAAGGCAGGCCGTGACGTGGGTAGATCCCGGCACCAGTTGTGCGCCGTGCCGTTTCAATCCTCGGCCCACCCGAAGGCAGGCCGTGACTACCGGATCTTCACCTGAAATGGCTTCCCTTCATTCGTTTCAATCCTCGGCCCACCCGAAGGCAGGCCGTGACGGCGGCGTGTAAGTCGGAAGGAGCAAGGTCAGACCGTTTCAATCCTCGGCCCACCCGAAGGCAGGCCGTGACAGTTATGGTACTCGAGCCGTACTGAGACGACGTTTACAGCCCATATTCTGCGAACCTACTGTGAACCACTTCAACTTCTAGGCATTCCTTTCTTTATGTTGTCATGCAACGCGTCCCAGACGCTTTCCTGGGACAACGCGAACCCCCCGGCATCTGTCCGTCGCGGGGGGTTCGCACAAGAGACGACCTACAGGATCAGTGCGTCAGTAAAGTCCACATACTGGTCACGTCCGAACGCCTCCACAAATTTCTCACGGGGCTGACGCAGACGATAGATACGGATACTATCCTCCATCGGATTCAGAATGTCGAGCAATTTTCCACGCAGCGTCAGAAGCTGGACGTCAGTCACGCTGACCTCAAAAACGCTGTTCTGCACGCGCTGACCGTGTGAGGTACATACCTTTGCCACGCGACGCAGACGCCGGCGGCCGCTTTCAGTTGTCGTTCCGACGTCGTAGCAGATCAGCAGATCAATCATCGATGTAGGTAAGGCGGATAATGAGGCCGATCGCCACGCAAATGCTGAGCCAGCAGACGCGCCTGGACGTGTGGCACGAGTCCCAGCGGCGTCTTGCGGGCAGTCAACGGATGCGTGACTTCCTCCTTACGGCGCTCAGACAAATGCGCCAGGATCAGTTTGCGGCCATCCTCCCGGATGGTCACCGTGTTGCCCTCATGGTGCACGAAATCGCGTGGGGTGAGCTGCTGGCGGTTGATGAGCGTCACTATCGCTCGATCGGCGACCACCGGGCGCAATTCCTCCATCAGATCCAGTGCTAGGCTGTTGCGTCCTGGCCGAAGTGCGTGCAAGAAGCCCACCTGTGGGTCAAGGCCCACTGACTGACATGCGCTTGCGCAGTCGTTCGCCAACACGGTATAGACGAAGTTCAGAGTCGCGTTGATCGCGTCACGCGCTGGACGGCGGCTGCGCTCAGTTAGCCTGAAGAAGTTGCGGTTGGCTTTCAGCATCAGCGAAAAGACCTCCCAGTAGGCGCGGGCCGCTGTCCCCTCGATACCACGCACCTCGTCCATCGTCTGCGCGAGGGGTAAGAGGGCAACCTGGGTGTTGATGTCGCGAGCAGCTTGCCGAAGGAGGAGTGGATCATTACTCTGCGCTTCACGAGCGGAGCGCATGAGCATCATTTTCTGATTCTGAAGTTTGCCTGCTGCTATGTATCTGGCGACCTCTAACGTGCGCTTCTCATCACAAGCGCAGCCGTGCTGAGCGACACGTAGTAAGACATTGCCGCTGATGGGAGTTTCAGTACGTGCCATGAAACGACCAGACTCAGTCAGCCAGGTCACAGGTTTGTGCTCACGGGCCAGACGGTGAATCAGGAACGGCGAGAGTAGTACATTCCCAAATACCGTTACCCCTTCAACGTGGTGCAGCGGAATCATGGCCTTGCGTTCTCGCTCAACCTCCACGCGGATGTTGTCGGTGTCCAGGTGCAGGTAGGTGCCCTGCGTCTGGATGTACAGAGTGTTCAGGAGTTGTCTCATGCCTCCTCCAGGGCCGTGCTGAACGGGTCGTAGCCACGCGGAAAGTTGCGGGCCGCGAAGGGCTCGCACTCGTCGTACAGACTGCACAACTGGCAGCGATTATCGGCGGCAGGTGGAGGCAACACACGCACCCGCAGTAGCTCACGCACGCCGTCACGGGCGTCCAGCACGGACTGCCGCAACTCAGGTGTGAAGGCCACTACCCGCCGTTTATGACTCGCCGCGTGATAGATGAACCCTTCGGGAATGGTCACTCCGAACATCTCCTCCAGGCATAGGGCCTGGGCACAGAGTTGTACCTCGTCAGCCAGCAGGGGCTTGACCTTGCCCGATTTGTACTCGACCGGGCGCGGCGAGCCGTCCGGTAGCAGTTCCACCACGTCCGCCACTCCAGTCAGGCCGTACCGTTGCGAGATTAGGGGCAACGCACGCAGTGTTCGCATCCCTCCGCGTTCCTCTGTGCCGCCAGCATGGGCGCGGTCGTGGTTCTGCTGGCCTCTGACCGTGTAGACATTTTCCGCCCACGTCTGTTCAACATGGATCAGGGCACAGCGGCGCGGACAGAATGTGTAGTGCTGGAGCGCCGAGAGCATAATCTCCTCGTCCATAGACACCTCGGAGTGAAAAGAACAGAAGGCTATTCCACCAATCGCGTCAGGGTCACGCCCTCAGGCAAGACGCTTTCATCGATGGTCAGCTCGTAGTCCTCATAGGTGCGGGGCACGGTCACCTCTCCCCTACGCTGCACCTTCACCCGGCCCAGAAGCTTGTGGGCCGGCGCATTACCTAGCGGCGAACTATGACTAAAAACGTATAGCCCCCGACAGGCGGTCAGGCCACGAGAAGCACTGCGGTCGAGGTCCCACATGTTCTCCAGCGCCTGCCAGAGCACCTGCAGGTCAGTGTCATCGAAGCCCGTCAGCTTGCCAAACGAAGGCACGTAGAAGCCATGCGCCACATATAAACCGTAAGGGATGTACGCCTTGCGGCCCATCGTGCCGCTGCGGGCGGTTTCATCCTCGGCAGCCTGCTTGGGGTCGGGCTTGGTCAAGGCCACCCGCGTGATCGCCGCATCCAAACCCAAAATTGGATCGGCGCTGCGAGCAAAGGTGAGCTGCACTGGGCCGCGCACCTGCCCGGCGTTGACCTCGGTGCTCATCACGGCCCCGAACGTACGGACATCGAAAAAATTGGCGCACATCCACTGCCGGGCTTCGTTCACATCCTTCTGGTTGGCCTTCTTGGGATCTTTACCCAGTGCCGTATATGCCCGCCCATGCTGGTTGTTCAGGATTGCGCCCTGCTGCACGTAGATCTTGAATCGTTCTTCCTGACCACGCAAGGCGTCCACGTAGTTGCGAATCTTGCGTTTGAGAGCCACGTCGGTCACGATGCCCAAGCCCGTCTCGGGGTCGACACGCGGTAAGTTGCCGGCGTCCGGATCGCCGTTGGGGTTGCCGTTGGTAACATCGAATAGCAGAACGAACTCATGGCGGTTGGCAGCATTCAGGTGGGCGGCGTCGGGCATCAGTTGGCTCCTTCCAGAAGGGTGGGGTGGGGGGCAGGTGTTGAGGCTTTGGCGGCTTCCCGCTCTTTCTTGGCAGCGCTGCGCTCGCGGATACCAGCGCTGATCTCAGCCCTCTGGTGGTAGTAACCCAGGGCGAACAGCGCCTGCTGCGGCGTGGTGAGCGGTTTGGCCGGGATGTCACGCAGTCGCGTCATTACGTCTTCCAGCTCGCGCTGCTTGGCGAAATATGCGCCCTCGTTGTCCTTGCGGAGCTTTTGCAGGTGAGCCTGTGACCCCTGGATCAGCCGCCCCACCACCGCGTAGGGCGTGGTGCTCATTGCGCCGTAAAAGCGGTCGACCAGGGTTGTATTCGCCTTCATGACACTGCTCTGGATATCGTCCAGCACGGCCAGCAGGCGGCCCAGGTGATAGGCGGGTTCAGGGCGACTCGTATCCAGGGCTTCCAGGTGATCATCCTGCATTCCGTACTCCTTGCGTGAGAGCAGCACCATCTTGGTCAAGACGGCGCGGGGGCGGGTGACGCGGTTTGTGTCGGCACGGCTTCGCGCTGCCAGACGGACCAGAAACACACTAGGGAGAGGCTGACCACTCAGGGCAAATTGCATCAGTGCATCCACGTCTGGGGCAATGTGGGCCTTGCTGGGGTCGCGGTACATCGCCCCAACCAGGGCGTAGAGATCGAAAGTCTCGTGGTCGGGGAACTTGCTGTCCTCAGGATTGATGGGCGCGAGCGATTGCGCCCCGAAGTAGTCGGCCAGATGGTTGACCGCGTCTTGCACGGTGCTGCTCAGGTGGGTTCGTACAGCGATTCGGCTGCCACTGGGAGTAAACCCTGCTGCATAGAAGGCTGCGCCTGCTTTGAGGGTGGGCAACTGTCCGGTCAAAAGGCTCCACAGCGACTGCCGGACTTCCTCAGTGCGGGCCTGCTTCTCACGCTTTTTCGCTGCGCCGTATTTGCTGAGTCCGGTGGGCGGTTCCTTCAGGCTTTTGCTTACCAGTGGCACAGCCCCCTCGCCTGTCCAGAAGGCGTAGGTCACACCGCCCAGCTTCAGAGACGTGTTCGGGTCGGCCAGCAGGCGGTTCAGGCCACGCGCGTATTCCTCGGCCACCTCCAGCCGCACTGGGGCGATATTCGATGCCCTCAGTCCGTACGACTCAAATGCCTGCGCGTTGGCGCTAATGAAGTTCATGCCCGCCATCTGCCCGCCCAAAATGCCCTTGATCTTGACCGGTTCTATTCGCATCACGGGGCCAAACTTGCCTGTGATGAGACATTCCGCCTGCAGAGCCTCATCGTCTGTAAACTGCTCCGCCCAGAACTGCCTCACACGGGTCAGGTCCAGCGGGTACTCACCCTCGACAGCGAAAGTCACGTTAGTGTCCGGCGCAAAATCGGGATAGGCAGCCAGATGTTCTGCCCGGAACGTTTCGAGATCATAGCCGTCCAGAAACGTGGCGACGGCCCGCACGCTCGGCTCGTCTGTGGCCTCGGCGGCGGCCAGTACCAGCGCCCGGAACGCTTCATGCCGTCCTAACGTGTTCTTGTCACCCTCTTTGCGAGCTAGGCCCAGCACGTATTCGGCGTTGTCCATCAGCAGCTTAGCCTTCGTGGCAGCGCGTACCAGCTCCGGCGCGGCCATCGGCAATCCCAGATCCTTGCCCTTCGTCTTACCGCTGCTGCGCGGCTGCACATCCCTGACCGTACCGTCTGCCTTGAGATTTACGACCCAACGTACAGGCTGCATGGCGTACATGAAGGGCAGGGCGTCGTCTGCCGGGACGGCCTCGATGCCGCTGGAAACAGACTTTTTTCCCTCCTTGCGCATCCGCAGCTCATACTCGCGCAGCTGGTAAAGCAGGCTCATGCGTCCATCTCCCCGTACAGTTGCCTGGGTACGTCTAACACCCCCTTTCCTGTCAGTACAGCATCGAAGAACCGTGGCGTAGCGCTGCCATCCACCCAACGTCCTCCCGCAGTGTCATGCTGGCGGTACTTCACGCGGCCCTTCTTGCCCTCACGAAACTCTAGGTCGAAGAGCATGCGGCCTAAGCTGAGCAGCCCCGCCCGCTCCGCGTACTCGCCGCCCAATTGCCGCACCACGTTAGCAGGTTGCTCATCCCCTTCTGGCAGTGAGAAGAATGCAGTGAACTCCCGGTTGCCCAAATAAGGCTGAGCGAACGCTTGCCCCTTTTCGGCGCGGCGCCGGAACATGGCCTCATATTTGGCAAGGGGATCACTGGTATGAGGCCGCAGCACCATGTCGGCCTTAATGACGTAACTCACGTCCCGCAGAATCAGCGCGTGCCGCTGCGAACGGTCGTCCTCAGCATTGAAACCGCCGCCGTCCTTGGCCCAGCCACGCGCCGAACGCTCGGAGGCTAACGTATTCACCTCGTTGCGCAGGATGCTATGTCGCTGTACCGGCTTCAGCACCATGATCTGCCGCACCCGCCACTCAAATTCCGGCTTCCAGAACACTGCCTCCAGCACGCCTCGGGCCGCCGAGGGAGTCATCACGTCATAAGAGACGCGCTCAGCCTTGTTTTCGGGGCGGGTGAAGCAGGCGTAATCACTCCAGACCTTCAGCTCTAGCACATGGATTCCTCCCAGTGGATTGCTTCACAGACTCGTAAACACGTCATCGTTCCCCTCCGCCACAATCCCCAACTTGTCGTGATACTTCGCTGTCTCGGGCCATTCCCAGATTATGGGGAGTTCCATGCCCAAGTAGCTGGCGCGGCGCACTAACTCCGGCACAGGGGCCAGCAGATGTCCTAGCTTCTCGGCCTGATGCTGGTACACACTGACCGTGAACTGTTGCAGGGCGCGCCACGCCTCCTGCCGCTCAGGCTTGCTGCGACTGCGCTCAATGGTGACGAGCAGAGCGTCCACCTTCGCCTTGTCGTACCCTCGCACGATAATGGGCACGGTGTCGCCATCAATCATGCGGTAGGCGTCAGCCACCTGCCCAAAATACAGGCCTGCGTGCGCCCTGAAAAACTCCATCTGACCGTCAGCCACGCGAACCTCTGGTGCAGTACGGACGTTTCGGTACACCTGCCGGAAATATGGGGTGAACACGGCGGGATGGTGCAGGTTCGCGTTCTCGCGCAGTTCGGTGCTCGCCAGCCGTTCGCGCACCTCATAATCGCCTCTGGGCAGCTTGTGGGCCTCCGGCACGAATACGACGACATGACCCATTGCCAGCCTCCCCTCACGATTGCATCGCCCGGCGGCCTGCACAATGGCCTCCAGTGGCCCCATCGCCCGGTAGACACGGGGAAAATCCACATCTATCCCGGCCTCGATAAGCTGGGTGGACACCACGCGGCAGGGCAGCCCCGCTTTCAACCGAGCCCGGATAGCGTCCAGCTCCCGTTTGCGGTGCGCGGGTACCAGATTGGTTGAGAGGTGGAAGGTCGCCTCGTCCTCGCCAAGCAGGGTATAGAGGTCGTGCGCCTGCGCGCGCATGTTCACGATGCATAACACCTGCTCATACCCCTTCAGTTCGGCGGCGAGATCGGCCCAAGGGGTTGGCTCGGCGATACGGAAATCGTACTCCACGCGCTGGAGCTGGTCGAAGTAGTGCGCCGCCTCCGGCACAAGGTCACGGATGCCTGCCAGCGACGGAAAGCCCAGTGACTCGTCCAGCGCGGGCTGCGTGGCCGTGCACAGCACCACGCTGCATCCGGCGTAGTTCACCAGAAATTGGAGCGCGTCCAGCGTGGGCCTCAGTAGGTGTGCAGGCAAGCTCTGCGCCTCGTCCAGCACGATTACACTGCCCGACACGTTGTGCAGTCGCCGCAGTTGCGCAGTGCGCGTGCCGTACAGCGCCTCCTGGAAGAGCCGCACGGTGGTAGTCACGATCACGGGCGCGTCCCAATTCTCTGTGGCGAGGTCGGGGGCGGTGGTCTGGCGCTCCCGACCTTCTCGTTCTGGTACTTCCAGGTTGCTGTGGTGCTCCAGCACTTTAAACTCGCCAGGCCTCTCCAACACGTCCCGGAAGACCTTCGCTGTCTGGTCGATGATAGTCGTGAACGGCACAGCGTAGATCACCCGCCGTAGTCCGTGCTTCTGCGCGTGAGCGAGCGCGAAGGCCAGCGAGGCGAGCGTCTTGCCGCCCCCGGTGGGCATAGTCAGGCGAAAGAAGCCCGGGGTGTCCCCGGCGTGCGACAGGGCTGAGGCGTACATCTCACGGCGCAATACGTTGATGGGCTGAGGGTTGACGGCATCTTGAGCGGCTTTCTTCGCCTGCTCGGTCTCCAGACGGATCAGTAGCTCAGCCATCTCCTGCGGCGCGGCGCGGTGTAGCTCGCGTAGTTCCGCCTTGCCAGGGCTACCGTGAGCCTCTGTATCCAGGCGGTCGGCATCTACCAGGGCCCCCAGTAGAAAACGGATTAGGAATGCGCGTTCGGTGCCGTTCAGGGGCAGGTCGGGCAACTCAGTAGATAGCAGCTCAGCCAGTTCGGGGGTGTCCTGCACAGCAAGGTCCACCAGCGCCTCCACTTCGGCCAGTTCGGTTTCGTTCATCCGCCCGTTTAGGGTGTCCACGTCCCGCAGTCGCCCGTGGTGGTTGGCGATCACGAAAGGCAACTCGTTCCCGACCTCACGGTCGGAGTCCAGACAATGCTGGATGAATCGCGCTCCCGCGTCGCTGTGGGATACGGGCCGCTCACCCAGGGTCTTATCCTCGCGCTCTTCATATGGGTGCCAGTTCAGGCGGTACATCTGGAAGTCGTCGCGGTATTTGCCAAGATCGTGCAACAAACCTGTGAGACGCGCATAAACAGTCAGATGCGCGATATTCGAACTCAAGTAGCGAAGATGATGTTCAGTGAAACGGGCTACCCCTTCCGAGTGAGATCTGAGAGTTTGCCAAGTGGGATTTTCTTGGCTGGGACTGTGACCCATATAGAGACTCATAGGCTTGGCACCCCCATACGAATCCATCCTAAAGAGGCATGTCTGATAAATCTGCTCATTTGTGGTACGGGGGTGCATACCACATCTCTGGCCGCAGCCCCCCGAAACTCATCAGTTGGCAGGCACATCAGAGCTATTTGGGTTCAAGCCCAACCATTCGGGTCCATCCAGCGGCCGCGCGATGATGCCAGATATTAGCAGTTAAAGACGTCCAGCACACACAATCCTTACGTCTAAGACACACCTGTTTGCCCGCGCACAGAGCAAACATAGACTCATGAACGAAGCGAACGCCGCTATCCTCGAAGCTCAGTACAACGCCTACAGCACGGCCCTCTGGCACCGCCTGCCCGACACCCGCAGCCAGATGCCCGCCTTTCTGGACAGCCTGCCTCAGCGCGACCGGCACGCGCTGGTGCTGGAGGTCTTCGACGGTCAGGTCTGCAATGGCGGCTTCTCGCAGTGGGAGGGCAACGGCTACCTCGCGGAGGATCAGGACACCCTGCTGCTGGCCCTCCCCCGCCTCAAGGCCAGCGTGCAGGGCGAGGACGCGACCGTGGTCGCCTTGGTCGAGGAGCTGGCCGGTCTGGCGATCCGCCACGTCGCCAACTGCGACGATCCCCGGCACCTGAACGACGAGGAGTACGAGTATCTCGGCGGGCTGGACGACCGCTACTACACGGTGAATGAGCGCTTCCGGACCATCTACCAGGGCTACTTCCTGGCCTGGGCCTGAGCCGAGGGGGATATGCTCCAGCTCTCCCCTATTCCTTCTACTCGGCGCTGCACAGGGAACGAAGGAGGGGTACATGACGTGAGCAGCTCACACAGCGGAGAGGGCCACTTACTGCCGTACCCCAATAGCAACAGAAAAGAGTGGGAGAGGCCGAGCATCTACGCCCGGCCTCTCCCACCTGTCACCTGCTGCCTTTAGCTCTGAGGAAGCTGGAGGCGAATCTGACTGGGCTGGGTCGACGAGCAGAACCCATGGCCAGAAGTGATGGTGTACATCTTCTTGTCCGCAGAGGGCGTCGCCGTGCCCTTCTGCCGCTGATCCCAACCATTGCTGGAAAAGCTAGTCGCCGTAGTGTTGAAGATGAATGGGGTATAGGTCAGATCCACCATCGCCACTGCCGTGAGAGCCTCATCTTCTGGGCGGCACTGACCGGCCACGCCCAGCGTGATGCTGGGGGGCGGGCCAGCCTGGTCGTTGCGCACTCCATCGCGGACCAGGAACCCGGTGCTGCTGGTATAGGTCACGTCATTGGGGTTGACGATCAGGGTGCTGGGATCGATCTTCACCCGGGTGAAGGTGGTGGTCTGCTTACCATCGAGCTTGGCGCCCGTATCACCGGACTGCTGCGAATCGGTGTAGTCGACAACCGATTGCGTATTGTTCTGGGTGCCAAGATTCAGGTAATCGAGCGGCGTGTTGCCTGCCGCCATATCGCGGCAGAACAGCTTATAGGACTTGGTAATGTCCTGGTCGATGAAGACGGTGTAGTCCTGATCGGTGTACTGCTTGTACAGGCTCTGCTGATCGCCGCAACTCGTAGGAAGTTTGGCAGTGATGTCAGGAAGGGCACTCAATGCGGCCGTAAGTACTTGGTACGTAGGCAGTGGGCCGTAGCTCGCCTCAGCTCCCGCTTCGGCGCCGCTGCTGGAAACGGAGCTTGGGACGCAGGTGGTGATGTCCTGGTTGCAAGCAACGATGGCAGCATTGATCCCAAGTTTCCAGCTGGGGGCACTAGCGATAGCTCCTGCTACAGCGCTTCGAGCAGCGGGATCATAAATGGCTGGGTTGAGCGCAATCACCTTCGCGCTCCCAAGAAGGTTCTCCACCAGATTGCCGCGCACGACCAGAGAAGTCAGTTCGGCCGAACCCGCATTGATCGCCGCGACCGACTTGGTATCGGGGGGACCAAAGAAGTTGACGTACGCATTGAACGTCGCCGACTTGACGCAGCTCTTGAGTGCGTTCACGTCGGCGCAGGTAGTCAGAACTTTATCGGCGTATTTCTGCGCGTCATCAATCAGAGTATTGAGATCAGTGCTCGGAATCCCAGGAATAGCGGTCTGGAAGGTACTGACCTTGAGTGTCGATGTGCTGGCGAGCGATTGCATCTTCTTACTGAAATCCGCTGAGATCTCAAATGGCCCGGAGGAAGCCGAGAGTTTAGCGGAGATGCTTTCCTTCTGGGCCTTGCTGTAGGTCGTGAAGTTGAAGAAAGCTGCGTAGCGTCCACCGAGCGTGAACGTGTTCAGGAAGTAGTCACCGCACGACTCTTTGAAAGCCTTGTAATCGGTGTCGTACAGCTTCTGCATGGCATCGGTCAGAACCGGCTTGGTCTGGGTGTCGTACAGCGAGTAATTCTGCCCCACAGCATCGGCTTTGAGAAGAACGCCGACGCTGTAGCTGTTGGTGTCCTGACTTTGCGCGAACTGAGCACTCGCGCTGACTTTGGTCACCCCAGAGTTGTAGGACGCCTTGCCGCCAACATCCAAGGAGTCCGAGAGATCCGATTTGCTCTCAATCTTGGTCAGGCTGAAAGACTGCTGCAACCTGGAAGGTGTAGCCAGCGTCGGTTCAGCTTGGGGTTTCAGGCAACTGGTAGTGCCAAGGAAGCCGCCGGTCGTCGAATCGTATCCGCTGGCAAACTGCATCCCATCGATAAAGCTCAAGCTCACCGCAGGAGACGAAGTCAGTAGGCCGCCTCCAGGCTGTTGGCCCGTTGAGGGAGCAGGAACGGCGGTATTGGAGCAGGCGGTGAGACTGGCAGCCAGGAGCAGAAGAGAAACGGAGTGAGATCTGGACATGCGAGGTACCCCTTGAGCTGGTGAGGAATAGCGGCATCTGCCGGAGTTGAAGTTCTAAATTAGAAAAGTATGAAACAGATATGATGTACCACCGGTGAACTCACGGGGTTCTGACAGATATGAATGAAGAGCCTGAATCAGCCCCCTGCTCTCTCTATCCTAGAAAGACGCCGAAATGACTTTCGGGGAAGGGCTGCATCACAGGCGGTCGCGTTTAAACGCCCGAAGTAGTCACTGGTTAAGCGATCTGCATATGACGCTTCGTGAGGATCGTACCGGTACGAAAGACACTCCTCTGGCCTGAATCATACCGGTACGATCCAGTGCTTCCTCACTTCGGCCGAGCCAGTTCGTGCCGGTACGATTTGGGTTATCGTACCGGTATGATCACGCTCACAGTGTTCAATCACGCCGGCGGTGCGGGCAAAACCAGTCTCGCCCGCGACGTCGGCTACGAGCTCGCGCGCAGCGGTCAGCGCGTGCTGCTGATCGACCTCGATCCCCAGGCCAACCTCACCGGCTGGCTGGGCGTGGACGGGGTTGAGATCGACCAGACTATCTACCCGGTCGCGGTGGACGGCGCGCCGCTGCCCAAGCCGGTTCAGGTTCACGGCCTGTCTCTGATCCCCGCGCATGTGGACCTCGCATCGGCTGAGGCGCAGATGCTCGGCCAAGTCGGGTCCATCCTGTTTCTGAAGCAAGCGCTCGTTGCCGTGGCTGATCAGTACGACGTGGTCCTGATTGACAGCCCACCCAGCCTTGGGCAGCTTGCCACTCTGGGCGCCCTGTCGGCCGACCGCCTGATCGTGCCGATGCCCACCCGTCAGAAAGGCCTGGACGCTCTACCCGGCCTGAACCGGGCGATGGGGATGTACCACCGGCTGCGCCCGGAGTTGCGCGTGGCGCTCTACGTGCCCACCATGCATGACGCCCGACGACTCCATGACCGCGAGGTTCTGGAGCAGCTGCGCGGTCACCTCAGCCCGATGTCGGATCCGGTCCCCCAGCGGGAGGCTGTATGGCTGGACAGCACCACGGCTGGGCAACCTGTAGGCGTCTATGCCCCACGGAGCCCAGTACATGCTGACGTGGTCCGGTTGACCCAGGCCATTGCCCGGGCAACGGGGCTGCCCTACGAGGTGACGGCGTGACCCGCAAGCGCCCGACCAACCCGCGCGGTGACATCAACGACCTGCTCGGTGCCTCGGCGCAGCTTGCCCGCGCTCCTCAATCTGGCCATACCCTCGCTGTGGCTGAACTGCGCCCGGGCGCACACCAGCCCCGCCGCGTATTCGATGAAGCAGGGCTCGCCGACCTGGCTCGCAGCATCAACGAGCAGGGCGTGCTGCAGCCACTGCTGGTGCGCCCGGCGGACGGTGGGCACGAGATCGTGGCTGGCGAGCGCCGCTGGCGGGCCGCGCAGCTCGCTGGCCTGAACGAGGTACCCGTGATCATCCGTGAAATGACCGACCGCGAAGCGCAGGCGGCCGCCCTGGTCGAGAACCTGCAGCGGGAGAACCTGAACGTCATCGATGAGGTGGACGGGAAGCTCGATCTGATCGGTCTGGCCCTGGGCCTGTCCCGCGAGGAAGCCCGTGCCCGCCTCATCCAGCTGCTCAAGGAGGAGCCAGGTGATGACCACGCGGCCCTCGACACCCTGTTCGGGCCGCTACGCGAAACCTGGGCGTCGTTCGCCAAGAACAAGATTCGCATCCTGAACTGGCCTCCGGCTGTGGTCGAGGCGATGCGTCAGGGGTTGCCCTACACCCACGCGGCCGTGATTGTCTCAGCTCCGGACGAGCATCAGGCCCGTCTGATCGCGCTGGCGGCTGAAGGCAAGTCCCGCTCGGAACTGCGTGACGAGGTCGAGGGACTCAAGGCGGCCACATCTAAAGGCAAGCCGCCGATGCACCGCGTCCTTCAGGTGGGTAAGGGCTTGGGCAGCCGCCGCCTGCTGGCCCGGCTGGAACCGGCTGACCTCAAGGCTCTTGACCGCTGGCTGGACAAGATGCCGCCCGGCGTCCGGGCCATTCTCGAGGGTGAAAACGCCGAATGATCCGCCGCCCTTCGGGGCGGTTTTCTACGTTCTGCACACACAATCCCCACGTCTTTGACACACCTGCTCGGCTCCGGACAGAGCGAACATAGACCCATGCACGAAGAAGCGACCGTCCGCAACACCAGCCCCTTCCACACCATCGACTTTGCCACTGTGAGCGTGGGCGACGACTGGATGCCCCACCACGCCGTTGAAATTGCTGACGAGGACGGGGCGACCAGCCAGCTCCGCGTCCACCCCGGCGTCTCCGCCGCGCTGCGCCGCGCCGCTCTGCTCCAGCCCTCCGGCCTGTGCAGCCGCCTCCGGGTGGACGTCCACGAAGGCGGCGAGCACGTCGGTCTGGAAAGCGTCGGGGTCTACTGGGAAGGCTGAGCCCCTCCGCCNCGGCCTGTGCAGCCGCCTCCGGGTGGACGTCCACGAAGGCGGCGAGCACGTCGGTCTGGAAAGCGTCGGGGTCTACTGGGAAGGCTGAGCCCCTCCGCTCCGGCCCCCGCCTCCAGGCGGGGCTTTTTTTGCCGTTCCGCACACACAATCCGCACGTCTGCCGCACACCACCCGGCCCGCAAACGGAGCGAACATCACCCTATGAACGCCGCCGAACAGCTCAGCCCCGAAGCCCAGAACCGCCTCGACCGCCTCGTGCGCGCCACGCAGCCGGAGATGATCCGCCCCTCGGGTGCTGCCCGCCTCGGCGCCGGCCACCCCAAGCGCCTCTACCGCCGCCTCCGAGCCGCCTGGTGGGCGACCCACGAGCTCCTCTCCGACTTCAGCTTCGAGAAGAAGTTCGCGTCCAGCGACGTGATCGCGGCGGTCCGCAACCACGAGCGCGCTCAGAGCCTGCTCGCCCAGGCCCGCCGGCTGCCCCGGACCTATCTCGGGGCGAAGGCCCGCGCCCAGGCCCAAGACAACGCCGACGTGGCACTGGAGGTGGTGGCGCTGCTCGCCAACGAGGCCAACCGCGCCCCGGCCCTGAACGGCCGCTGACCCCTCCGCTCGCCGCGCCCCTCCGGGGGCTTTTTTTGGCTGTCCTGCACACACAATCCGCACGTCTTAGACACACCATCCGGCCCCCAAACAGAGCGAACATGACGCCATGAAGAACTACTCCAGCCTGCTCGAAATGCTCACCGACCTCGCCGCCGAAGGCCTCACCTCGGTCTCCCTGAACGGGGTGTCCGGTTTTTCCCTGGAGGGCGAGTACCGCGCCTACGAGGTGCGCTGGGGCAACTGCGAACTGGCGGTGCTCGACCACGCCGAGGGGTGGATGCAACTGGGCTACGCTGCCCACCCCAGTGGCCTCCCCACTCCGCCCGCTGGCGCCTACTTCGGGCACCTGCCGCAGGCCTTCTCGCTGGCTGAGGCCCAGGCCCTGCGCGCCGAGTACAGCCTCTACCACCCCCACGTGATCGTCCTGGGAGACGCTGAGCGCGAGCAGTACTGGATCGTGACCGAGGCCGAAGCCACCCGTCTCGCTGCTGCCGGATACGATCAGCACGCCGACTGAACCACAGCGCCTAACAGCAAAGCCACTAACGGCTCATTAACGCTCCGCGCTTTATCTTCAGCCTGAGTCCCTGGAGCTCCGATCAGACGCGCCCCAGGGAAATAAGCAGGTGAGCTCCAGCATTGCCTCTGACTGACTCTCTACCCCTCGAGGTCCCTATGTCCCTACCGTCCAAATCAGTTGTCCCCGCCCACATCTCGTCTCCCCAGCAGGCGTACACCCCGCCCCAACTCACCCCCCTGGGGAAATGGACTGCCGTCACTCTGATCACAAGCATTCCCATGGGACCTGGTTCCAACATGTTCAACTCGGATTCCAGCTGGAACAAGTTCTGATGCGCAGCGTTCCAGGCCCTGGAGTGAGCCCCACCCGCCTCGTTCTGCTCACCGGTATCCTCGCCCTCACCGCCTGTTCCTCCACCCCGACCCCGAGTGCAGTTGCGCCCGTGGCCACCCCACCCACCCAGGCCGCCCCCAAACTCGGCCTTGTCGAGATCGAGTTCAGGGGCGTCGGCACGCAGCTCCAGGCCCGGGCACTCCAGCCCCTCACCTCGCAAGCGCTCACGGATACCGACCGCCCCTGCGTGGTCATCGGGTCCAGCCTGTCACAGAGTACGGTTGACCTCGGCGGCAAGCGCTATATGCAGGCCACTTTCCCCGTCACCAACAACTGCGCGACCAGTCTGCAGAACCTGACCTACGTCGCTGTGCGGCGTCTCGGCACCAACGCCACACTGGGTGACTCGGCCATTACCTCCATGAAAACCTTCGGTGCCACCGACGCCGCCGTCGCGATCGCCACACAGATCCTGCCTACCCAGCCCGTCTACGTCTCCCGCAACACGATCAAGGTGGATCAGGCTACCGCCTCCCTCCAGGTCTTCGACGAGACGACGGGCGGTGAACTCGCCACCTTGCAGGCTCAGGTGGACGCGAGCCGGACCACCTATGACCTGCTGCCGTACGGATTCGTCACCACGACCAGCAGTGGCGGCCGGGTGATCCCTGTGGGAGAGACCGGGCAGGTGACCTTCGCGCTCTCGGTGCCGCTACAGGCCAGCGCCGCGCAGGACGTGTTCAGCTTCAGGATGCTGGCCAATGCGACGACGAACAGCGTCACGACCGTCACCCAGGGACTCGAAGAGCAGGACGTAGCGGGGAAGGCGGCCGTCGAAGCGCGCGCGGCGGCGTTGTCCGGGTCGGAGATTCGCACCCTGCTCGGCCCCACACTAACACCTGAGAATCTCGCGCTGAACAGCTCCGCCGTGTGCCGGGTCCGAACGGCTGGACCGAAGGACGCCCCTACCGCAACACTCGTGAACGCCCAGGGGACCTTGACCGTCAGCCCTCCGAAGACGCCATTGATCGTCGGTGGGACGCAGCTTCAGCCGATCCCGACGCTCACGGTCAACGGGAAAGCGTTTAGGACGGGACTTGTCATACAGTCGCTTAGCCCGGCCAGCCTGAGCGTGACCAACAACCTGGTGCATCCGGTGCCGTCGTTTCCCCTGACGCGGCAGAGCGGAACGGTCCGGCTCAGCACTTGCCAGCAGACCGCTGACGTTGTGATGAGGACCTCGCCCGTCGTTTCCCTGAGCGCTGGGGGCTATCACACTTTGGCGGTGAAGCCGGACGGCACCGTGGTTGCCTGGGGTCAGAACACCTACGGCCAGACGAATGTGCCGGCGGGGCTCAGCGGTGTGGTGGCTGTTTCTGCAGGAACCTTCCATAGCCTGGCGCTGAAGTCGGATGGCACGGTCGTGGCCTGGGGTCAGAACACCAACGGCCAGACAAACGTGCCGGCGGGACTCAGCGGTGTGGTCGCCATCTCTGCGGCGAATAGTACGAACTGGGCGCTGAAAGCGGACGGAACGGCCTTCTTCTGGGGGGGGTATGCGCCAGATGGGCTTAATGCTCTGAGTGACGCAGTCTCTATTTCAGCAGGATCCAGTCACGAGCTCATCTTGAAAGCCGATGGGACGATCAACACTTCAGGCAGTAACAGTTATGGCCAGCGGACTGTGCCGGCCGGACTAAACAGTGTGATCAATGTTGCGAGCGGGAATATGCATAGTGTGGCCTTGCGAGCGGATGGCAGGGTGTTTGCCTGGGGGCGAAACACCAGTGGTCAGACGAGTGTGCCTGCAGGTGCATTGAGCGGTGTGGTCATGATTGCGGCAGGAGGGGAACACACTGTGGCCCTGAACTCGGACGGCAAGGTCTTTGACTGGGGGGACAGTCAGGCGTCTGTCCCTTTTGGGACGGTTTTGAGCGGTGTGGTAGCTATCTCGACTGGGATGTATCACAGCGTGGCGCTGAACCCGGACGGCACGGTGTACGCCTGGGGCCGGAATGCCGAAGGGCAGCTCAACATGCCTGCGAACCTGAAGGTCATGCTGCCCTAACTGGCCTGCGCCGGCTTGGGCACCTCGGAACTGGGGACGCCTGCCTCGTTCGGTATGAATCGTCTTCTCCCGCTCCCAAGTGTTTGACCTGAGGGGAGCCAAGCTTTGAAGAAGATCTACTTCAAAGCTTGGCCCCGCTCCACCTGCTGCCGCCCTTCCGGGGGCGGTTTTTCGTGGCTGCCGAACAGGGGAGAGCCACACACGATTCACGGGGGGAACGCCGTTTTTCTACGCCCAGCACAGTGTTTTTCCGCACAGAATGAACACACCTGTTTGCCGGGAAACAGAGCAAAACTGACGTCATGAACGAAGCCATGAACGCCCTCGCCGAAGCCGTCACCGCCGCCGAAGAAGCCCTCGAAGCCGCCAAGGCTGGCCGCTGGGCCGAAGCCCGCACCCTGCTGGGCATCATGGACAGCGCCCTGGAACGCGGCGAAGGTGGCAACGCCACGCACGCCTCGCGCCGCCGCAAGATCCTGCGCCTCGAGGCCGAGGTCCACGAAGCCCTCAAGGCCGAGCCGGTGGCCGAGGTTGTCCCCGCCGAAGCCCCTGCCCAGCCCGAAGTCGCGGCCGAGCAGCCCGCCCTCGAATTCACCGGGTCGGAAGCCGCCCCGGAAGTCCTGAAGGTCACCCCCGCCGCCGAGCCCGAACTGCCCGCCGCCGAAGTGGACGCCCCTGCCGAAGTGGCCCTGCTTGCCCCTGAGCTGCCCGTGGCGGACCTGGAGAGCGAGAAAGCTCCCACTGCCTCGGGGGCCGCTCCTGCCCCCGTACAGCCCGACGCCGCCCCGGTCGCCGCCAAGGCCCCCCGCAACGTGGCCCCCCCCAAGGAGCTCACCGCCGAGGCCTGGAACCGGGTCGGCACCGCCCTGCGCCTCCAGGGCATGGACGCCGCCGAGCGCGCCGCCGCGCTGCCTGACCTCCAGGTCGCGCTGAACGAGGCCAAGATCGCCCGCAATACCCACGGCACGAAGGTGGCCGAAGCTGCCCTGCTCCAGGCCCGCGTGGACGTGGCCGCCCTTGAGGGGGACGTGGACGGCGCGAACGCCGCCTGGGACCGCCTGTTCAACGTCACCACCGGCCTGCGCGGAGCGGCCCAGAAGCTCCAGCGTGCCGGGACGCCCGACGCCGCGAAGACTGCCGCCTACGAGCAGGCCCGGCAGTTCAACCTGCGGGTCAGCGCCTGGGGCCGGGGCGTGAACGCTGCCTGAACCACCTACGGGGCCAAGCCCGCTTCACTCGACGCTGCCCCGAACCAGAAGCAGACTGAGCGTGTACTCGGTCGTGCTCCCCGTGTCCCAGGACGAGGCCTCCGTGAGCAACTCCACCAGTCGCCGTTTCAACATCCGCGCCTGTGGCTCCCCCAATCGTAGGGCCGTCACGGTGAGCATCAGGGGCTCGTCTCCTTCCAGAAGATCCCGGGCTGGTCCCCGCCGGTCACCCACCTCCAGATTGCTGTAGACCTCCCCCTGAGAGAGCCAGAAGCCCCAGACCGGGTGATATTCCTGCAACTGACGGGCCGCGAATCCGGCGAACTTGTTCATGCGCGGTCCCAGCTGCGCCGCCCAGAAACTCTCAAGCGTTTCCGCTGCGGTCACCTCGTACGGGATGAACCAGGTCGGGAAGACCCGGTAACGCTTGACCGGCCGTCCCGAGCGGGCCTCCACCCGTTCTACGACCGCAATCTCTTCACGGTGGAGTTTCATCAGGAGATACGACGCCCGGGCCAGCGGCACCTTCAGCTCACGGGCGACTTCCCCCGCACTCCGCGCCTCCTGCATCAGGTACTGGAGCAATGGGCGGAGTTCGGGCTGAAGCAGCAGGGTCGCCTGCCCCGCTGAAGCCACCTGATGCACGGTCATGCCCACAGTCTAGAAACGCACTACCTGAAAAAGCGACTGTTTCTTCCGGTAGCCCCCTTCCCACACTGACGCCATGACCTCCGCACTCTGGAACCGCAGCTTCATCATCTGGCTCGTCGGCGCGGCGCAGTCTCAGTTCGGCACGGCCCTAGCCGGCCTTGCCCTGAGTTTCCTCGTGCTGCATCAGACAGGCTCTGCCCAGCAGATGGCCCTGACCCTGGCCTGCACGCTGATCCCCAACCTGCTCATGCCTTTTGCTGGTGTCCTCGTCGACCGCTTCCCCCTGAAGTGGCCCCTGATCGGTGCTGACCTCCTGCGGGGTGCGCTGCAGTTGACTGTGGGCGGTCTGGCATTAGCCTGGGGAGACGTGCCCCTCTGGGTGGTCAATGTGGCTGCGCTGTTGACGGGACTGGCTGGAACCTTCGCGAGCCCCGCGAGCGGCGCAGCTGTCCCTACCCTGGTTGCCCCTGAAGCCCTGGCCCGCGCCAACGGCCTCCTGAGCAGTGCCAGCCGGGGCGCCTGGCTCTTGGGGACGCTCTGCGGGGGTTGGATCGTGGCCCAGTGGTCGCCCGCCGTGGCCATCATCGGCGACGGACTGAGTTTCCTGCTCATGGCCGCCCTGATGGGCTGGGTGCGACTGCCTCGTCAAGTCGAATCTCGGGAAGCGCCCCTCGACTTCTGGGGCGACCTGCGGGGCGGGATACAGCTGATGAGCCGCTCCCACATGCTCATCCTGACGCCGGTCGTCGCCCTGTTGCTCAATGCCAGTCTGGCACCCGTCACCGCCATCCTCCCCAAGCTCTTCGAGCGTCTGGGAGCTCAGGCCACCGGGTATGCCACCTTTCTGGCCTTGGAGAGTCTGGGCATGCTGTCTGCGGGGATGCTACTGGTTGCAGTAGGAAACCGCTTCGCTCCGCAAAAGATCATTACGGCCGGGCTGCTGCTGACGGCAGGAGCCTATGCAGTGATGTGGTCATGCCCAGTGGCCGGCGTGCTTTGGCCCAGCGCGGCCGTGTTGGGCTTCGGATTCGGGCTGGGCAACATTCCTTTCCAGACGCTGTTACAGCAGTTGGTGCCTCAGCACTTCCTGGGGCGGGTCTTCAGTGTTCTGGGGATGGTTTCGAGTGTAGGAATGCCGCTGAGCCTCTTGCTGGTTTCCCCATGGCTGGATCGCCTCCCCCTAGCGCTGTGGTTTGGAGTAGCGGCTCTGGCGCAGGGAGTTGGAGGGCTGATCTGGCTCTGGGCCATGCGGGCGGAAGGGCGCAAGCAGGAGAGAGCCGCTCTGATCTGAACGTCTTGAAACAGCCGGCGTGTCCAGGTGCACCCTGATCTGATCATCCGCCCAGTCCTCCGGGACGCGGGCGGTTTTCTACGTCGAGCACACACAAAGCGCACGTTTTAGACACACCATATCGCCACCAAACAGAGCAAACATCACCCTATGTACTTCGCCACCCTGAACCACCTCAACTACCTCCTCGCCCAGTTCCTGCCCGCCGCGCTGCCCCTGACCCTCACGGTCGACGGCGTGCGCCACCAGGCCTTCGAGCTCACGGTCGACGGCGACGTGCTGGTCGTCAGCGACCTCGGGCCGGTGGCCGACGCCCCCCTGCGCGCCGGCGATCTGGCCGAGGTCCTGCGCGGCAGCTTCGGGCACCTGCCGGGCACCACCCAGCTCGTGGTCGAGGTGCCCGGGCGCGGCCGCGTGCCCCTGATGGAGGACGTCTGGCCGGTCATCGAGGCGGTGGGCTCGGAGCGCGCCTACCCCGCCCGCTTGCGCTGCGCCTAGTCGGGGTCGGGCCGCTTCCGGGCGGCCTGTATTTCACCCCCGTAGTGGGTCGGAAAATACCCGCCCCTTACCCGCCGATGCCGACGCCCAGGGCGTCCCTCCGAACCGCCGTTTTCCCGAGGGAGACCCGAATGCACTACTTCGCGCTCGCCAAGCCCACGCCCAACGCTTTTTGTGCCGCCAAGGAGGGCGAGCCCCTCCGCGGGGCCACCGTCACCACCGAGGGGCGACTGACCCGCCACTACCTCATTGGGGCGGTGAGCCACCGGGCAGCCGATTACGCCCTGGTCGTCGATCTGCCCCTGACGCGGGACGAGGTCGAGGCCGCGCTCACCCGCAGTCTCCATGACGTCTTCCCTGAGTGGGGCCCGGACCCGGAGGACCTGGCCGAGATTCGGGAGCTGCTCGATCTGGCCGCCGAGTGGCCGGTG
>NZ_LMOM01000003.1 GCF_001424185.1 Deinococcus sp. Leaf326
GACTGACCTCTATCGACCTGTTCAAGAATGCTTAGAATCTGCTGCTCGGTGTACCGTTTTCCTTTCATCGCGCCTCCAGATTGCCCATCTTGTCGCAATCGGAGTGGACTGAGAAACAGGGGTCACGTCAAGCAGCTCCGGAGGACCTGCGGGCGGCGATCTTCAGCGAGTTTGACGCCGCCTCCCGGATCGTCGATGCCTATCCTGCGGCGCTGCTCTGGGGCCTAGCCTGCGCTGTTGAGCAGCAGCTCGGTGCACTTCCAGGCAGTGAGCGGGAGCGGGAAGCTATGTTCGTCAAGAACAGGGCCTGAAGGACAGAACCGATTCCATACGCTACGGGATTAGGGCTACGTGCCGCTGATCAACTGATCCTCAACACTGTGAACATCAGCCAAGCCGAACCTGCTCCGGGGTTCGGCTCACTGCTTGTACCAGCGAAGTCTGGGGAGTTGATGTAAGGCCACGATAGCGATAGTGCGGAGAAGTCTGCAGAAAAAACAGTGTTCTTTCTGGCTGCGCTCCTCGATTTTTTCAATATTTCATGAGTCACTTGACCATGGGCCTTAGCCAATCTGTAACTCACAAAACAGTCTGCTTACTTATTGCATGAAGATTCCCCTTTAACTTAAGGTCAGAATCTGTGCTGCCGTCGTAGGTCGCACGTCTGGAGACGCTATGGATACCGGAACGAGCAGCGCATCAGCCACGCCAACCCACCTTCTCAGCAAGGCCAAAAGGTTGGCCTTATTGTCGTCAGCGTCCACGGCGGAACTCCAGGAGATGGACCCCGAGCAGCTCGTCGCCCAACTGCTGGAGCAGCGCCACGAGCTTCAGGTCCACCAGATCGAACTCGAACTCCAGAACGAGAGTCTGGCCCAGGCCAACCTCGACCTCGAACAGGCCCGGCAGCACTACACCGAACTCTTCGAGCATGCCCCCGTCGGCTACCTCACTCTCGACCAGGCGGGCATGATCGCCCTGTGCAACCTGCAGGCCGCGCGCCAACTCGGCATGGACCGCTCGCGCCTCGGCGGCCGGCGCTTCTCGGCTTTTCTCAGCCGCAACGACGCCAGCAGTTTCGCGCTGTTCCTGCGCCGCGTCTTCACCACCCCTGGGCCCCAGCGGGTCGAGCTCCAGGTTCAGCCTCATACCCCGCCGCAGACCCCGGACGCCCCCGCCCAGTTCCTGCAGGTGGACGGCGAGCTCATGCC
>NZ_LMOM01000004.1 GCF_001424185.1 Deinococcus sp. Leaf326
ACGAGGCCTTGGTCGAAACCGCTGAGAACCTCGTGTACGAAGTCATGATCCGTTTGATGGTGCGTCGGTTGGCAAAGTCCCCGCCCTGACCTTTTTCAGACGCACTTTAAGTCGACCTTGTCCGTCACCCTGAGTTGTGCCAGGCACAGCCACTTCTCCCGCCCTGTCAGGCTTGGGGCTGCTCCTCGACATTCAAGAGCTCGAAATGGAGACCCAGAAGACCCCAGGGTTCCAGATGGGCCCTGCCCTCGTCAGTACAGAGGAGCGCACTTCGGGGGCCCCAGGCGACACGAAAGAAGGGGGGAGGCACCGGTTGACTGGCATTGAGCACGTACCGTCTCTCACTCCTGTCTGACTTCTCTGGATCAAAGAGATCAATCTGAGTCAACAGGTGGAGATAATGATATCGGGTTTCTGCTGTCTGCTTAAATTGTCTAACCAGTTCATCTACATCGCCAGCAGATATGCCTTCAATCTTGCTGGCTGAAAGATCTTCGATGCGTTGTCTTTCCAAAACTGAAACAGGATACGAGGTAGCTTGACTAGTCTTCGACAGGATGATGTCAAGCATTTTTTTGGTCATTATATTTTCACCAAGAAAATCCAATTTTATGGTTTCGAGATAGTGAATATAAGCCTCATAGATCAAGGGGAGATCCAGAGAGTCATGCATATCAACTTGCGAGAATCCCAAGTACCACTCTTTTCCCTGGTTCACCTCCTCTACTGCGTCCTCTACCCTTTCCTTCTCGAGTTTCGGCATCTCGATACTTAAGAGCACATCCTCACTCCATTCTCCTGAAGCTACTTTCCTCTCGTAAAGCTGATCTTGGGCGGCCTGTGTTTCGGGCACAGACCAGCTCTTTATTTCATATACATTCAAGCCCATTGAACTTGCTCCTGTTGGACACCCGCGATCTGATTTCCATTCTTCGTCGGAACGCTGCCCTTCTTATACATTTCCCTGAGATTTCTGTGGATTTCTTTGACCATTTGATCTATCTGATCGTCTGTCAAGTTAGGTATATTTCTGTCACGAATATTATTGTCTATCAGGACCTTCTGAATAATTTGACGGGTCTCCACATCCGTTCTGGGATGTGGCCCCCCTCAGTAGAGGACAACTTCAGTTTTCCCTGTTCTGAACAGCCTCAACAGGTTTGGGGATCGCCAAAAATGACGAAAGGCGGTCTTCTGGAGGTGTG
>NZ_LMOM01000005.1 GCF_001424185.1 Deinococcus sp. Leaf326
GCTTGCGGATGATCTCGTAGAGATCCTGTTCCGTCAGTGGGGCGGCCATGCTGCTCATCCTAGCGAACGTGACGGGGCCGTCCGGCTCGCGGTGTCGCTAATCAGATACTCCATTTCCTTGCCGGGCAAAGGCACGCCACTGGACATAGCTGCGTGGGTCCAGCAAGGTCCATCTCTCTCCAGGGGCAAGCCCTCCCCTCCACAACAGGTGCAGCTGTCGCAGCACCCCGGCACTGTCTCTCCACGCCACATCGACGCCCCGGACCTCAAAGGCCAGCGCACCTCTGTTGTGCAACTCGACCGTCAGGGCTGCCCCCTGTCTGTAACGGTAGCGGTCCTTGTCCAGGAACGAAGCGGTCAACTCAGCATTACCTTTTCGGGCGAGACGCTGCTGCTGAATCACTTGCGGTTTCTTCGTCACCATAGGTCACCCTACGCCCAGAGGGACCTGCCCACTCGCCCGGCCACCCGTGTTCCATCTCCTTGGCTCTGGAGTCGCCGTATCCCTGCGGGTGGAATGTACGCGGTCCAGAGCCGGAGCGCCGGCCGAATCTACATGGGGTCGGCGCGGGACCTGCACAAGCGCCAGCAGGTCTACGCGCGCTACATCGCCTCTTCCGCAGCGACTGGATGCTCTACAGGAGCGCATCGCGGCTCAGGAGGCGAGTCAGTAGGTCTACGAGCGGGGCCGATTGGCCTCCCGCCGTTGCGCCTCCTGCCGCCTGCTCTCCGCATCCGTCGCCTCGGCCGCCGAATCCGCTTGCTCGTCTGGAATCCCAATGGACAGAACTTCGGCACCGTCAATCACCAGCAGGGTGTGTCGCCGTGTTCCTCCCAACCCCACCGCTACTGCGTTCTTCAGGACGACAACTCGACGAAACCCTGCCTCCAGACGCAGGGTTTCGCCGAGTTGTCCATCCTCTCCACCATTCACCAATTCACCCGTGTAGAGCAACTGCTTCGCTTGGACTTGAACTTTCATGTTTCACCTCCCTTCAGTATCCCGCCCCAGAGGGCGACCCCATGCTCGACCTCGCCGCGTCCTTCCTCCTTACCCCAGCGGCCTCCTATTGATCTCGGCATAAATTGGAGTCCATCAAGTGCTGTGGAAGCTGGATGTAGCGTACGCGCTGCCAGGCCCTGACCAACCGGGCCTTGAGCTCGTCCACGTTCGACGCACAGAAGTTCCC
>NZ_LMOM01000006.1 GCF_001424185.1 Deinococcus sp. Leaf326
CGTCATTCGGCGCTCGGCTACGCTACGCCCTGGTCTACACTCACGTCATCGGCGAACGCTCGCAACGCCGCTTGAAGTCAAACCTGGAGCATTACCGGGCCCGTTCACAAGCCTTCTGGGATAGCTGGGAGCGTACATGACACGGGTCAGTCTGGAGGCGCGCGAACCAATCTTTTTAGCATGAGCCGAATCATGGCCAGATACACCAAAGTCTCTGTTGATGCTGGGAGTGTTTCATAGTCTTTAGACAGTCGTCGACTCTTCCCTAACCATGCAAAGGTGCGTTCGACGACCCACCGACGGGGCAAGACGTTTCACGTCTTGCGCGGGTCCACGTCATCAACAAGATCTGGCAGATACCGCTTGGCTTGCCGCCACCAGGGGTAGACCACCTCAATCAAGATGTCTGCGCTGTCTTTGGCCCATTTGAGGAAGCCGCCCGTGTAGCCCTGGTCTGCCCAGACCTTCTCCAGTGTCGGATAGGTCTGCTTGACGCCATCCAGCACCAGCTTTCCACCCTCACGATCCTGCACATCGGCTGGATGCACCACGATCTTTAGTAGCCCCATCGTGTCCACGAGGATGTGCCGCTTGCGGCCACTGACTTTCTTCGCGCCCTCAAAGCCTCTGGGTCCCCCTGCTTCGGTAGTCTTCGCACTTTGACTGTCGATGATCCCAGCTGTTGGTTGAGCGGCTCGACCAGCTTTCACTCGGACCCGTTCTCGAAGCACGTCATGGACGTGTTTCAGGACGCCCCGAATGCGCCACTTCCGAAATTGCGCATACACCGTGCCCCAGCTGGGAAAGTTCCTGGGCAGCAGGCGCCAGGCACACCCAGTTTTGAGCACATAAAGCATGGCATCAATCAACAGGCGCAGCGAGTGAATGCGCGGGCGTCCCGTCGGGCTCGGCCCAGGAAGCAATGGTTCAAGAAGCGACCATTCCTGGTCGGTCAGATCCGAGCTGTACCCCGTGCTCGTCATGCCTCACAGTAGGATGAAAACCACGTCTGCGACATCTTCAACACGTTTACATACGCACTTTAGGCGGAACCGACGAGGTCGGCGCGAGTTCCTACCTCTACCTCTTAAAGGAGGGCAACCTCCTCATCGACGCCGGGCTCCGGCCGGGGCGAGTCGGTGAAGCTGCCCTTCCAAAGCTCGAGATCCT
>NZ_LMOM01000007.1 GCF_001424185.1 Deinococcus sp. Leaf326
GTCTGTGCTCCAGACTTTTCTCTGCTTTCCCATGGTGATCTCCAGTCTGCTCGTCCCTCGCATCACAAGGGTCAGGTTCTGGAAGTCATCTCTGGAGCATTACCGCTCCACGTGATCGTGGAGCGTCATGTGCGTGTTCTCGAGGTTGAAGCCTTTGGTCTTGAGTGCACGGAAGAGGCACTCGATGCGGAACCGTCGGCGGTACCTGGCCTGGATCGTCATGACCGAACCCGTGTTGCTGGCGATGATCAGGGCCTCGCCATCAGGTGTCTTCGTCAGAACGACGTTCATCGGCTGACCGTACACCAGGAGGTCTTCACACCAGAGGCCAGTGGCCTCTGGTCTCAGTCGAGCCCACCAGTCGTCTGCCCGCCAGTCGTCGATCAGCGTGTCCAGTCGCAGGCGGACACAGAGCGGAATCCCCCGCTCCACCAGCCCAGCAGACCAGTCCTGGCCGATGAATTCCCGGTCGGCATAGAGGACTCGGACCTGGGCAGCCGAGAGGAGCGTCAGCGCATCGTCCAAAAGACGCAGTCGCGTCCGGGTATCGCTGCTGCCCCCATGAGGCAGCAACTCGAAGAGCAGGGGAACCGCGACATCCCGCCACATCACGGCGAGCAGCAAGACATTGACGTCTTGCTGGCCGAGCTTCCAGTTTGTGCGGTCGAGGATGAACTCACGCGGCCTCGGATCAGGGAGCAACAGCAGGACCAACCGAGCCACGTCGGCCGGACAGAGGGGATGCTGGTCAAAAAAGCGTTCCAGACGGCGAATCACCGAATCGGTCTGGGCGTCACCTGGGAACCGCGCCGCGAGAGCGGCGTGGCGCACGTCCTTGGCCTGGAGGAGCGCAAAGACGACGAGAGCGAGGAGTTCGACCTGATTCTTCCGGTATTCCGGAAAGTGCGCCGCGAAGCAACGCGTCAAGGCCTGGAGAGCGGAAGAGGACGCGCTCTGTTGTCGCGTGTCAGACGAGATTTTTCAAGTCCTCGAAAAACTGTCGGGTACTGAGGAGATTCCACTCCCACGATCGTTTAGTTCCACAGGTAATGCTCCAGAGATGACTTCCAGAACCTGACCCTTGTGATGCGAGGGACGAGCAGACTGGAGATCACCATGGGAAAGCAGAGAAAAGTCTGGAGCACAGAC
>NZ_LMOM01000008.1 GCF_001424185.1 Deinococcus sp. Leaf326
TTGAAAAGTGCGGGGATGAGGTGTGGGTAGCGGTGAAATGCCAATCGATTGAAAAGTGCGGGGATGAGGTGTGGGTAGCGGTGAAATGCCAATCGAACCTGGAGATAGCTGGTTCTCCCCGAAATAGCTTTAGGGCTAGCCTCGAGGTTGAGAGTTCTGGAGGTAGAGCACTGATTGGACTAGGGGCCCCCACAGGGTTACCGAATTCAGTTAAACTCCGAATGCCAGCAACTTATACTCGGGAGTCAGACTGCGAGTGATAAGATCCGTAGTCAAGAGGGAAACAGCCCAGACCGCCAGCTAAGGTCCCMAAGTRTAYGTTAAGTGGAAAAGGATGTGGMGYTGCYTAGACARCYAGGATGTTGGCTYAGAAGCAGCCAYCATTYAAAGAGTGCGTAATAGCTCACTAGTCGAGTGGCGCCGCGCCGAAAATGTAACGGGGCTAAACATACCACCGAAGCTGCGGATTCCGTAAGGAATGGTAGGGGAGCGTTCCAAACCGCTGTGAAGCTGTACCGGAAGGAGCAGTGGAGCGYTTRGAAGTGAGAATGCCGGTRTGAGTAGCGAAAAGAGGGGTGAGAATCCCCTCCGTCGAAAGCCCAAGGTTTCCTGAGGAAGGCTCGTCCGCTCAGGGTTAGTCTGGACCTAAGCCGAGGCCGAAAGGCGTAGACGATGGAGAACAGGTTGATATTCCTGTACCRCCKATACAYCGTTTGAACRATGGGGGGACGCAGGAGGATAGTGACGCATGCGGATGGAAGTGCATGTGCAAGTTTCAAGACCGTCTGATTGGCAAATCCGTCAGGCAYMAMAGTCAAGGAACGACGCGGAGTCCCGTAGGGACGTAGGTCACGATTTCACACTGCCAAGAAAAGCCTCTAGTGAGGGGGAAGGCGCCAGTACCGTAAACCGACACAGGTAGGCGAGATGAGAATTCTAAGACGCGCGGGATAACTCTCGTTAAGGAACTCGGCAAAATGGTCCCGTAACTTCGGGAGAAGGGACGCTCTACAYRWGTAGAGCCGCAGTGAATAGGCCCAAACGACTGTTTAGCAAAAACACAGGTCTCTGCTAAATCGCAAGATGACGTATAGGGGCTGAC
>NZ_LMOM01000010.1 GCF_001424185.1 Deinococcus sp. Leaf326
CAATCCAATAAGACCATACGATACACGGGATCCGTCACTCTCCACCAGGCCCACGATTATTAACGTGGTTCCCATCGACTACGCCTTTCGGCCTCGCCTTAGGGGCCGRCTAACCCTGCTCAGATTAACTTTAAGCAGGAACCCTTGGACTTTCGGCGAGGGTGTCTYTCACACYCTTTATCGYTACTCATGTCWGCATTCGCACTTCCSATACCTCCACMGCCCCTCACGGGTACGGCTTCAACGGCCTAGGGAACGCTCCGCTACCACTGCCCGATCAAGATCGGACAATCCACAGCTTCGGTGTATGGCTTGAGCCCCGGTACATTTTCGGCGCAAAGACCCTTAATTAGACCAGTGAGCTGTTACGCTTTCTTTAAAKGATGGCTGCTTCTAAGCCAACMTCCTGGTTGTTTTGGGATYYYCACATCCTTTCCCACTTAGCCATRACTTGGGGRCCTTAGMTGKWGGTCAGGGTTGTTKCCCTCTCCACGACGGACGTTAGCACCCGCCGTGTGTCTSCCGGRYAGTACTYCCAGGTATTCGGAGTTTGGTTAGGTTTGGTAAGACGGTGAGTCCCCCTAGCCCATCCAGTGCTCTACCCCCTGGRGTATTCATCCGASGCWCTACCTMAATAGWTTTCGCGGAGAACCAGCTATYTCCSRGYTTGATTGGCCTTTCACCCCTAGCCACAMGTCATCCAAGACCTTTTCAACGGGCACTGGTTCGGMCCTYCAGTGSGTGTTACCSCACCTTCAKCCTGCWCATGGCTAGATCACYCGGTTTCGGGTCTAAWSCCACGAACTGAACGCCCTGTTCAGACTCGCTTTCGCTRCGCCTMCACCTAYCGGCTTAAGCTYGCTCGTAACTTTAAGTCGCTGACCCATTATACAAAAGGTACGCGGTCACCAATGATGGCTCCCACTGTTTGTAAGCATCCGGTTTCAGGAACTGTTTCACTCCCCTYRTCGGGGTGCTTTTCACCTTTCCCTCACGGTACTKGTTCGCTATCGGTC
>NZ_LMOM01000011.1 GCF_001424185.1 Deinococcus sp. Leaf326
AGTCCGGAGACTGGGATTGATCTGTTGATCCAAGCTTGCGCTTGGCTTGCCTCTCAGAGGCTGTACTGCCAGTCCGAAGACCGGCCTGTGGTCTTGCGACCTCTCGAGTCTGGAGTTCTCCAAAGAAAACCGCTCGCACACCCTGTCGGGCGTTCCTTTGCTTCTCGAACATCTTCCGTTGTCATGCTTCGCGGAGCGGAAAGCTCCGGTGCGCCTGGGGTTTCCCCGTCAGCAACTCAGTAAATATAGCCTTTACTTGAAAATCTGTCAAGCTCCTGCTCACATCTTCCGAGCGCCTGCGGCGCAACTGGGGGCGTCGGCGAGGGCGTTCGCCTTCAGGCGGGTGGCTANGCCTGGGGTTTCCCCGTCAGCAACTCAGTAAATATAGCCTTTACTTGAAAATCTGTCAAGCTCCTGCTCACATCTTCCGAGCGCCTGCGGCGCAACTGGGGGCGAACCCGGACGAACCGCACCGCCCCACCAGCCCGGTCTGCCACAAAGCGGTCAGACCGGCCCAGAAAAATACGGTCTGCATCCGGCGATGTCAAGCCAAATCTGTCGGCAGAGGCTTTGCCTTATCAGAGCGCCGGCAGGAGCGCTGTTGCGAATTCAGTCAAGAAGTCTTGCCAGAGGGTGTCGGAACGGCGTGACAAGACCGAGCAACTTCCGGGCGCCAGTGCACCGGAAAGCTTCTTGCCAAGGTTGAGGGTATGACTTCGTCATGCTCCAAACCCGCCGCTCAGCAAGCTGCCGGAAGTTCTGACCCTCGGACTAGGACTAGAGCTGATGGACAGGGAACCAAGCAGAACAGAGCTCTGACTTATGCTCCAGCTTCGAGGCTCCGTGACGTGGGTTGTACCGGCCCCTACCAGCCCAGCGCCTCATACAAGGGAAAAACTCAGAGATCCGTCTGGGGGTGACGCAGACGCCACTCCTTCTCCTGCTCCAACGCCTTGCGCTCGACCAGCCACGAACCGAGAGCGAGGTGCCTGTGCCTCAGGAGTTGCACCTGCATAAGACGAAAAAAGCGCTCCCAGACGCGAGAGTCTGGGAGTGTCGAAGTCACAGCCTCTCTGGGAGCGTGCCCGCATTCT